>NZ_JBGQRB010000069.1:0-6166 GCF_045528645.1 Ruoffia sp. FAM 20857 | reverse complement strand
AATACCTAGTTATAGTACCTATAACTATTGCGCACCTGCCGTGGGCTAAAAGCAAAAGAATAATCTAGCCACTTTGTAGGCTAGATTATAAGCATAGAAAACCTATCGTTTTTATGCTTATAAAAGAGAAAGGAGTAAAGAAATGGCAAAAGCATTTGCAAGGCAAACAAAGCTAAAAAATGTTGTCGGTCGAAGTCAATATATATCCGACAACCAAAGACAAGAACATATCGTTTTGCATTCCCAGGAAAATATGATCCACTCCTGGAATGAATATGCAGACTATGAAAAGCAAAATAGAAAAAATAAAGAAGAAAATATTCAAGGCAGAGAAATAATTATTGCCCTTCCAAATGAACTAGATCAAGACCGAGAAAAATTAAAAGAAGTAGTTGATGATTACTCTTTTAATCTCTTAGGAGACAATCGAGATTTTGAATATGCAGTCCACTGGAACAAAGAAAAAACAAATCTTCATGCTCATATTATTTACTCCGAAAGAGAAAGACAAAAGAAAGAGCCAAAAAGATATAAAAGAGATTATTATTATAATTATGAAGAAGGGAAGATGTCCAGCAAGAAAGATTCCAATGCTGTTATTACAAAGCATAAGGGAGATATTAAATACGATAAAGAGGGAGAAATAGAGTATACAGATCAGTTTTCTAAGAAAGATACTCAATTTAAAAGCATAGAATACAATGAAAAAATAAAAGAACAACTAGCTGAAATATTAAATAAGCATGATTTTAAATCAAGAGTTTTTGATAATAGAATCGAATTACCTCAAGCAAAACTTTACAAGGGAGCAAGTAAAGATTATAAAGATAAGGTTAGTCAAAGCAACAAGGCAAGGCGAGAATATAACAAAGAGATAGTTAATGCAGTAGATGAAAAGCTTATGCCAATGACAATGGCTATTATAAGAAAAGAAAGTATTATGAAGCAAGTTAAAGAAGAAAATAGCAAGACTAAAAGTATCTCTAGCAGAGGGATTGAAATTATTAAAGAGAGTGTTGAAGAAGTTAAAGCCTATGTTAGAGAGAAATTAGAGAGAATCAAAGAAGTATTTAAACCAAAGCCAACAGCATTAGAGTTAGAAATTAAGTCTTTAGAAGATAAGACAGATCAGAAGATCAATAACTTAACTTATAGTATTGCAGAAAATAAGGCTGAAATTAGAAATGAACTTGAAAAAGCTACTGATGTACGAGATCAAAGAGAACAATTACCTAGTTATAAAGAAGCAGAGAAGCAAGTTAGACAGCATGAAAGTATGATTGATAGATACGAAGATATGAATAGAGAAATTAAATATGTTAAAAGAGAATTAAAAGATGTAGAAGCAGACTATAAAAAATTGAAATTTTACGAAATATTAAAAGAAAAACCTTTAAGTCTTAAGCATGATGAACTTAAAGAGAAATTAGAAAGCTTAGAAAATAAAGTTGGAAGCATTGATATAGATAAGCACAAAAGTATGAAGAAAGAGATTCAATCTAAAATAAACAGAATAAAGAATAAGGAAAATGAACTCTATAAAGAAGAAAAACAATCTTATAATAAAATTGATAGACTAGAACAATTAAATAAAGATCATGAAGAAGAAATAAAAGGTTTAAGATCTTTATTAAAAGAGAGAATATTTGAACTGAAAAACCCTGAACTTGTAAAAAATAGAAAAGAAGAAAAAACTTCTATGAGTGAAAGAATAGCTTCTGCAAAAATAAAAGCAAAAGAAATAAATGAAGAAAGAAAAGAAAAGCCTAATTTTTCTATCGGAGAATTACAAAAGACTCAAAAAGAAATTGACCGTAATAAAAAAGAAAAACTAGATAAGGCAAAGAGAAAATCAAGAGGTGTGAGCCGATAAACAAGAAAAAAAGAAAAATAAAGTATAAAAATAACTGGGTATAATCGTAAAATTGTTATATAGTGAGTAGTACTAGGTGTACTACTAGAGTACTACTAAAGAGGTGGGTAGATGAACAAGCAAATATATACTATTACAGAGCTATCAGAAGAATTAAATCAGGCAAGGCAAAATGTAAGGCGAAGGCTAATAAAGCTTGATATACAAGCCATTAACGAAGATGATAGGGAGTATAAAACTGATCCTTTAGAGTACGATTATCAAGCTTTAGTTAGTTTAGCAGAAGATTTTGGAGTAGTACTAAGAACAAGCTTTAGTACTACTAATGAACAAGCTAGTACTACTAAAGATCAAGCAAATGAACAAGCTGAAAATGATATAATTGAGGTATTAAAAGATCAATTGGAGCATGAAAGAGATCAAAATAAAAAACTATCAAAACTGAATGAAAACTTATTAAATCAGTTAGATAAAAATCAAACATTACTAGATCAGCAACAAAGATTAAGTCTAAATAATATAAATAATATTAAGATGTTAGAGTCAGAATTAGAAGAAAAAAAAGAAGAGAAAGAAGAAAAAGAAAATAAATGGTATCATATATTTAAGAGAAAAAAATAGTTACATATTACAAAAAAATGAGTTTGACACAATAAGAATTGAGTAAAATTGATAAATAATATAACAAAAAAGTATGTCGCCATTGTATATTTAAATGGTGACCTACTTTTTTTAGTTTTTTCTTAAAAATTAGTCACCGTATATCTCCTTAAAATAACCTCTTGTCTGATTTTTATAGATAGTATTCTTGTTTTATTATAAAGTTAAATTATCTCATAGAGAGTAGGAGGTTTAAAATGAAATTAGAAATCAACATAGACCCAAATATAAAAGAAACTATAATTAAAGTATTTGCAGAATCAATGAACGATGATGTAGCACTCGTTCAAAGCATTTTAGGATCTTCATCGATTAATCGGATTGTGGGATTTAAAAATGAGGAGATTTCATTACTTGAACCAGATGATATTATTCGTTTCTTTACAAATGATAAAAAAGTATTCGCGCAAACTATGAAAGATGAATATTTAGTTCGTTTAAGAATGTACGATTTAGAAGAAAGATTTAGATCAACTACATTTATTCGAATTTCGCAAGGTGAATTGATAAATTTAGACTATGTTAAAAGACTTGATTTAAGTTATAAAGGCACTATTGCTTTAGAGTTTAAAACTGGAGATATTTCTTATGTATCTAGAAGAAGTCTTAAAAACTTCAAGAAAGTATTAGGAATATAAAGGAGGATCTATCATGAAATATATTAAAAAAATTATAAGTGGAGCATTTATAGGTGTGGGCATAGGTTTTACATTAAATCTGATATTCTCTATTATAAATGGAGAATATTATCCAGGAGTTCCTAGCTTTTTAGAGAAGTATGATTCAACATTAATGGCAGTTACTGTTCAAACATTGATTTATATGTTACTAGGTATAATTCAAGCTTTTTCAACTGATATAATGAATAACCAAAAAAGATCACTTTTATCAAATACAATTATCCACTTTTCTATAATTTTCTTACCTTTGCTAGTGGTAGCATATATATTGCACTGGGGTAGATATTTGTTAGGATTATTAGTAATAGGATTTAGTATTTTGGTAGTGTATTTTATTATTTGGGTTGTATCTTATCTTAGTATAAAATCTCAGATTGATAAAATAAATCAAACTATTTCAAAAAAGGATAAATAAAAAGTGGAGATATTTTCCTGAGTTTGTCTTAAATGCAATTATGTAAAACCCACTAAAACGGTTATAAGTATTGATATAAAAAGGATAGAGCAGATTTACTACTCTGTCCTTTTTTATTTTTCTTCTTTGAACTTGTCTTAAGGATTAATTTAGTACACTTTTGTAAAACTAAGGGATCAGGTAAAACTTGATTAAATGAAGATGTTAAATAAAAGCATATCTAGGCTCTAAAATCAATTCTAAGAGGTTTTATATGTTTTCTGGTGCTAAGCCTTATAAGATTAAGTTAAAGCTCATGGACAAGCTAAGGAATGGTTTTATTTGCTATAATTATCAAGGCTAAAGCTAAATAGGAATTTATATGTTTTCTGTATGCTTTAGCCTACTTTTAAAGGAGCAAATAAAAAAATAAAATCAAGGTGGAGATTTTTAGTGGTTTTCTAAAAATACTACCTTTAGTTTATTTAGTGAGTGGTTTAACATCAGAAGATCTTAGACCCCTTTTAAAAAAGGTGCTAACACCCCTAAAACTTATATTAGGGCTTTGCCCTCTGCTAAAGCATTCACCCACACTTACAGAGAGTGAGCTTCAACTAATGGTTGAAGCCTTGTTTTAGTGTGTTTTATAGCTAATAGTAAAGGTAGTATTTTAAAACTTTAAAAAGACAAACTTTTAACATCTCCACCTTGACTATTAATTAAGTTAAAAGTGTAAAATAATATTTATTGATAATCTAAGTCCCCCTAGTGTTCTTTTTAGGGTTTTGATTTTTATTAATAAAGTAGAGAGTAGATATTTATATTATTAACTGAAAAATATAAAGTATTATGATATACTAAAAGTGTAAAATAATATATATTGATAATCTAAGTCCCCCTAGTGTTCTTTTTAAGGTTTTGATTTTTATTAATAAAGCAGAGAGTAGGAGGTAGAATTATATGTCCAATAATATAGAGGATAAGAAAGGTAATTATGAAGTGGTTAGAAATATATTAAGTAGTAGGTATCAAGAAGTAAATGGATATGATTTTTATAGATATATATTTCCTGATAACCAGAACCTAGGAGAGTTATCAGGAAACTACTCAAAGCCTAACGCTATATATTTGTATAGAGATGAGGAAGAAGAAGATCCTGATAGGACTTATAGAAGAAGAATCATGCTTAATGATACATGGGAAGATGATTATATGAACTATGTAGAGTGTAATCATAAGACACTATGTTCAGGATTAGCTTACAGAGATAAAAAGAATAGGTTAGAGAATGCCCAGCAGATGAATGCTTTAGTATTTGATCTTGATTCAGTAGGAGAAAATGAGCTTGAAAATTTATTGCTAAGAATGAGTAAGAAGCCAGGTCTTAGGACACTTCCAGAGCCGACCTTTATAGTTATGAGTGGTACAGGTCTACACATTTACTATGTATTTGATCGACCAGTTGCTTTATATCCAAACATTAAGCTTCAAATGAAAGCTTTAAAATATGATTTAACTTTTAAAATGTGGGAATATAAAGCAACTTCCAAAGAGAAGCAGATTCAATACCAGTCAATTAATCAAGGTTTTAGAATGGTTGGCTCAATAAATGATAAGTATAATCTTCCAGTAATAGCTTTTAAAATTGGAGATAAGGTATCTTTAGATTATGTAAATTCCTATGTAGATGTAAAAGAGAATATGGTTGATGTAAATAGACAGTTTAGACCTAGTCAATATAGTAAAGAAGAAGCTAGGGAGAAGTTTCCTGAATGGTATGAAAGAGTTATTGTTAAAGGAGATAAGAGAGCTAAAAAGTGGGATATAAAGAGAGATCTTTATGATTGGTGGCTAAAACAGAGCTATAAGGTTAAGGGTGGACACAGATATTTTTATTTAATGTGCATGGTTATCTATGCGTTTAAGTGCAATATTCCTAAAGAAGAAGTGGAAGAAGATATGAATGAAAAATTTGAAGAGCTTAAAGATATAGAACATAGTAATCCATTAACTAAAGAGGATTTATATACTGCTTTGGAAGTTTATCATAGAGAATATTATAATTTTACTATTGATGATATAGAGAAACTTACAGATATAAGAATTGAAAGAAATAAAAGGAATTACAGAACTCAAAAACAGCATTTACAGATTGCAAGATCTACTAGGGATATTATCCATGAAAATTGGCGAGAAGGAAATGGTCGTCCAAAAGGTAGTGGGACAAAGGAAAGTCTTGTAAAAGAATATATTGAAGAAAATCCTAATGATAATCCAACAGAAATCGCTAGAGCTTTAAATATTAGTAGACCAACTGTATATAAGTATATGAAAAATTGAGTTCTCTTAAAAAGATAATTTGTAAGAGAAAAGAATAAGTAATATAATACAAAAAAGAAGGTTTTAAAGCTTTCTTTACGAAGGAAAGCGCAAATACCTAGTTATAGTACCTATAACTATTGCGCACCTGCCGTGGGCTAAAAGCAAAAGAATAATCTAGCCACTTTGTAGGCTAGATTATAAGCATAGAAAACCTATCGTTTTTATGCTTATAAAAGA
>NZ_JBGQRB010000068.1:0-6992 GCF_045528645.1 Ruoffia sp. FAM 20857 | reverse complement strand
TTAGATTTCTTTGTGTTAAAATGAGTGTGTGACATGAAGATTCTCTCCTTATACTATGTTGTGGTGACTTAAGTATAACGAATCTTCATGTCTTTTTTTAGTGTTGCGTTTCATCTTACAACACACCACATATTTCTATTGCATAATAATTCTAATAAAAACTAGATAATCCTACGCATATATGTTAATATTATATGTTGTGTTAATGAGAAACACAGATTTAGCATTAATTTAATATTAAAAAACAATTAGAATTCTTTGCATTCTGAATCACATTTTGCTAATATGAATCTATCAAACTACAGTTAATTTTAATACAAGGAGTTTCGCTTTATGATAAAAAACCTCGTGCATCATAAAGACAATATTGTGACTATTAGTGAAACAATGAATTGTCTCGACGCGATCGAAATTTTAGAGCAGCATTCTTTAAGAAATGCGCCGGTCGTCGATGCTACTAATACATTATACCGCGGTAATATTTACCGTTATCATATTTATAAATACAAATTTCATCATCCCGATGCCGATCTTGCGCAAGTAAAAGTGACTCAATTTCTTAAAAACACGACGCGAGTTGTTCACGAGAATGATACCTTTTACCAATTAATTTTTGCGATTCGTGATTTACCTTTTATTGCCGTATTGGATAAGGAAAATGTCTTTACGGGCGTCATCCAACATGATGCTATGATTAATTACTTAGCTCAAGCTTGGGTCGCAGACAAGTCAGGTTACGTTCTTGCTATTCAAACACGTGGGGAAAAAGGCGAGCTGAACAAGTTAGCTCGACTTGTGAATCGTAAAGCAGATATTCAATCTGCCGTTACCTTTGAGAAAACAACCTATGATACGTCCACTTACTTAATGGTAACGCTACCAGAGTACTTGGATGTATCATCAGTCCGTGCACTAGTTAAAGACTTGACTCGCCGCAAATACGATGTCAATGTGGTTACGTTGTAGGATAGTGAAAATTTGAGAGAGCATTTGAGTTAGATGGCTGTGCTGTTTGGCTCAAGTTAAGGCAACTCAAGACTAATGAGTTTGGCGTTCGACTCTAGTTGCAACCACTCAAGACAAATGGATCCCCGGTTTGGCTCTAGTTCCACCCCAACTCATTCACCCATCACAAATTAAAAAGTGTCCAAAGTTTTTTGGACACTTTTTGCTTGCTCTCATTTAATGTTTTTAAGCTTTAAAGCCTTGTAAGAAAGGATTCGATTGGATTTCTTGTGAGACAGTCGTTGGTCCACCATGTCCTGGAAACAATACAAAGTCTCCGGGTAAAGTTAAGATATTGCGGACAATTCCAACTAATAACGTTTGTAAATCGCCACCAGGTGTATCAGTTCGACCAATCGAGCCGTTGAATACAGTGTCGCCACAAATCACGAAGCCATCTTCTTTGAATGTGTACACGACATGTCCGGGACTGTGACCTGGAATCAACGCAATGTCAAAGGTAAATGGTCCGACTGTATGTTCTCCAAGTTCAGTCCATAAATGATCCGCTGGATGGTTCACTACAACTGTACTTGGTTGCATATTACGGTTCGGAGTTTGGAATGTCTCCGATTCAATTTCATGAACATATACTTCAATACCGAATTCATCTCGCACTGAATCCACTGCTAAGACATGGTCAAAATGTGTATGAGTAATCAGAATCGCTTCGGGCTCCCAACTATTTTCCTTTATCCAAGCGATAATACGGTCTGCATCATCACCTGGATCAATAATCAATGCTTTGTTGTCTTCATTATAGACGACATACGTATTTTCCTGAATTTGACCGACAACTAATTTTGCTACTTTTAACATAATTTTGCCTCCTTGAAATTTTTAATAAGAATCGTCTAAATAGACTCTTGTCACTCGAGGACCAATAGACGTTAGGATTTCATAACCAATCGTTCCAACTTCTTTTGCAATTGTTGTCGCATGGTTTTTCCCTTTATAATCCGTTCCGATCAGAGTCACGTTTGTTCCAATAGGATATTCACGCGGTAAGCGAATCATCAATTGATCCATATTAATCGTCCCAACAATTGGGCAAGCTTGGCCGTCAACATTTAAAGAAATTCCTTTATAGTGACGTAACCACCCGTCTGCATAACCAATTGGAATTGTTCCAATCCACTCATCTTCACTTGCTTCATACGTAGCGCCGTAGCTCACTTTAGATCCCTTCTCTACTTTCTTCACATAGATTAATTCGGACACTAATTGTAAAGCCGGTCGTAAATCTTTAGTGATTGGATTATCAAAATCACCTTTGGGGTCAATTCCGTACATCGCACTTCCTAAACGAATAATATCGGTTGGATAATCCAAATGCCACATACCCATACCAGAGTTGGCGATATGACGCACTTTAACATCTTCAGGAATAGCTTCAGTTAATTCTACCCACTTATTATATTGCTCTTCAATATATTCTTCTGGTCCACCACCGGCTGTTGAGAAGTGGGTAAAGACACCTTCCCAATTTGTCCAAGGATAGGCTTTAATGCCTGCTTTAAATACTTCAACTTCTTCAACAGAGCGCAGTCCAATACGTCCCATACCTGTATCTAAAGCCAGATGGAAAGTTAATTTAGATAGATTTAATAAACCAAGCTGGTTTGTTTCTTCTAATTGCTCATAAGCCAGTTTGAAAAAATCTAAATGACTCACGGTAATGGTTAAATTATAATGTAAAATTTCTGCGATACCACGCGAATCTGTTAGGCCTAATATAAGAATGGGCACTTGTGAGAATCCTTGGCTACGTAATTCAATTCCTTCATCAACTGTCGCAACAGCTAATCCAGTTGCACCAGCCTGAAGCGCTGCTCGAGCTATTGGCACAGCTCCGTGTCCGTAGCCATCAGCTTTGACAGTGGCATAAATTTGTTGATTGTCTTTTAACTGACTTTCAACTAAGTGAATATTGTGGCGAATCGCAGTTAAATCGACGATCGCTTGTGTAGGTCTATGGTCGCTATAATCTATCATTAATTTATCTCCTTCTTATTAGAAAAATACTCTTTTAATCTGTCTCTTAATGTAGGATCATCTAATTCAACAATCACAGTTGCTGTCGCATGAAAGCGTGAATGACTGATGGAAACTTTCGCTTCTGGGTGAGTAAAGGGTGCGTTAGTAATTACCGGCACACCGCGTTCGTCAGGCAATATGGTAATATCAGTAAACTTTAATTTACTACCTACGCCTGTCCCTAAAGCTTTTCCATAGGCTTCTTTGGCACTAAATCGTCCCGCTAAAAAGCTGGCTTGCCTGACTTGCGAGTATGTATTATAGATTTCCAACTCAAGTTCCGTCAGAATCTTAGCCGCAAAACAAGGTTGTCGCACAGAAACTTCTACAATACGTTCTATTTCTATTATATCTGTCCCTAATTGCATTCTAGTTCTCCCTTTTGATTTTATATATTCAATTATACAATAAAAGCCGTATGAACATTGTGTCATACGGCTTCTGCAGCAAAATGCGTTAGCTTCCGCCATTGCTTTACTTATACTATTTATATATATGTATTTTTTGGTTAAAAGTCAGCTTTTACTATATTAGAAAAGCTGAATAAAAGGATAAACTGTGTTTAGTTTATTCCGTTAAAATGAATATGGTACTTTTTTAACAAACATTTCATAGAATGTGCTACTTAGTCGTTTTTAGACTTGATTTTAAAGTTCTTGCTTTTACGATCAGAATTGTTTCCTTGTTGTTTACCTTTGTTACCTTGTTTGCCTTTGTATCCTTGTTTTCCACGGTTGTTTCCACCACGGTCATTACGGTTGTTACTACGGCGTCTGTTGTATTTTTTGTTGTTTTTAGATTTCTTTCCACCAGCATTTGGTAATGGTCTTTGTGGAGAAATAACAACCTCAACATCGTTATTTTCTGATAAAACTTCTTTTAATAAAGCCGAAACTAAATCATTTGCTTCGTAGTGCGCTAATAACATTTTCGCAGTGTTGCGGTGTTTGTTTGCTTCACTCGATTCTAAAATCTCATTAATTTGGTCAACTAATTGTTGAACTTGTCCGTGCTCTACTTCTTCTGATGTTGGCGGGCTTAATGGTTTCATTTGTTTACGAGTTAAGTTCTCGATTGTTTTTAAGTAAGACATTTCGTTGTGTGTAACGAATGATAATGACATGCCATCTTTACCAGCTCGTCCTGTACGTCCGATACGGTGAACGTAACTTTCTGGGTCTTGTGGAATATCATAGTTATAAACGTGTGTCACACCTGAGATATCTAAACCACGAGCTGCAACGTCAGTTGCCACTAAGATTTCAATGCGTCCTTGACGGAATTCGTTAATTACGCTTGAACGTTTTTGTTGTGTTACGTCACCGTGAATTAATTCTGAGTTGTAACCACGTAATGTTAAACCGCGTCCTACTTCATCAACACGTTTTTTTGTACGACAGAAGATGATGGCTTGCTCTGGATTTTGTACGTCCATGAAGCGTGTTAAGACATCAAATTTTTCGTTGTCTTTTAATTTAACAAAGTATTGTTCAATTAAATCAGCTGTCATTTCTTTCGCTTCAATCTTCACGTGAATTGCGTCAGTTAAGAATTGCTCTCCTAATTTTTTAATTGCAGCTGGCATTGTTGCTGAGAATAATAATGTTTGACGTGTTGCAGGAGTTTTTTCGATAATCGATTTAATATCATCGATGAATCCCATATTTAACATCTCATCTGCTTCGTCTAAGATGACTGTCTCGATGCCTTTTAAGTTTAAGACACGACGGTTAATTAAATCTAGAACACGTCCTGGTGTCCCAACGATGATTTGTGGGTGATTACGTTTGATACGTTCGATTTGTTTTTGAATGGATGTTCCACCGTATACAGTGAATACGCGTGCGCGAACATCTTTTCCTAAGCGGAAAATTTCTTCTTGAACTTGGATTGCAAGTTCACGAGTTGGTGCAATAACAATTCCTTGAATTCCTTTATTATTATTGTGGATTTTATTCAACATTGGAAGACCAAATGCAGCTGTTTTACCAGTACCAGTTTGAGCTTGACCAATAACGTCGCGTCCTTCTAGTGCATGTGGGATTGCTTGTTGTTGAATAGGTGTTGGTTCCTCGAACCCCATATCATCTAAAGTATGGATTAGTTCGGGTTTTAAATTAAATTCATTAAATTTCACTAAGGTATTACCTCTTTCTGTTTTGCCTGTTTGTTATATGTTTGTTTAAAAAGAAAAAACGCCTAGACACAACTCAGTATCAAGCAATGGGCATGTGTCATTAGGCGATGCTATGTAAATTTTCACTTTAACCTTTGTTAGTGTAACATGTTAATCCTTACGTCACAACTATTTTGTTTATGATTGCGTTTCCTTACTTGTTAAGTGTGTCACGATTCTTAATAAATCAACGCCGAAACTTGATTTAACTAAGACCATATCCTCTGAAGTAACCGTATTTTCAAGTTGTTCAATGAGTATTTGATGGCTTTCTGGTTCATAGATGAGATGTGTGTCATCATAAACTTCTTTTAATTCTTCGTATAAATATTGCATTTGCTCACCAAACAAGTAAACGACATCGATATTTTGCGGGTCAATATCTTTCGCAATCTCACGGTGGAATTGTTCACTGTGAGGACCTAATTCGCGAATATCTCCTAGGACAGCAATTTTACGACCGTTCTCTTTTGTTTGAAGTGTTGAATAAGCTTGTAATACTGCTCGCATCGATGTTGGGCTCGCATTATAGGCGTCATTTAATAGTTGAGCGCCATTCTTCATCTCTAGCCATTCTAAACGGTTCGCCGTTAATTTAAACTGAGACAATTGGAAGATCGCTTGTTCAATTGGAACATTAATGCTTTTGGCAATACTTAAAGCAATTAAGGCGTTTGATACGTTATACGCTCCCATAACCGGAATCATACATAGAACATTTTCGTCTAAGTTTGTTTTAAAGTAAGTTTTACTTTGTTCTTCAATTAATTCTTTCGCATAAACATCACTGGTCTCGTCAAAGCCGATACTTAGCGTATCAATGGATTTATTTAATTCTGGCATCTCACTTTGTATTAAGGGCTCGTCACCTGGATAAATAAATAGACCAGATTCTTTTAAGCCAGATGAAATTTCTAATTTGGCTTGAGCAATTCCTGCACGTGATCCTAAGAACTCTAAATGACTTTCGCCAATCAATGTGATGACTGCAATATCCGGTTGGGCAACTTCACTCAAAGCTTTAATTTCCCCGAAACCACTCATACCCATTTCACACACTACAACTTCAGTTGTTTCTGGCATTTGCAGTAACGTATAAGGTAAACCAATCTCATTATTATAGTTCCCTTGAGTTTTATGCACTTGGTATTTTGCCATGAGCGCGTTGGCTGTCATATCTTTGGTCGTTGTCTTTCCGTTACTTCCTGTAATTCCAATCACGATTGGGTCTAGAATGTCACGGTAGTATTTCGCTAAGGCTTGCATCGCTTCTAAAGTATCGTCTACAAAGATGCAGGCAATTTGTTCCGAAGGAGCCTCAGCTTGGTCTTTAGACCAAAAAGTTGCGATAGCACCATTCTCAATCGCTTTTTGGATATATTCATGGCCGTCTGTCTTTCCACTAGTTAGCGGAACGAATAAGCTTCCAGAAGTTATTTGGCGGGAATCGAATTCTACGTTATTAATTTCAATGTCTCTATTTTCTGCGGTGTAGTCAATCGCATGTACTGCTTTAACTACAACCATTAATTTAATATTTTTCATGTTTCACCTACCATACATTTCTCGTTATTTATCATATCTAGTTAAATATATCATATTTTGTCCAAAATAAAATACGAATCACTATTGCAAAGCAAAATAATGAGGTTCTTGAATTTTTGGTGTTGGTGAGAGAAATCTCACTGACACCTTTTTTTGTATGTACACAAAAGCCAGTGAATTCCTATATAATAAAGTTACCATACATTACTAAAAGGAGAATTCACTTGGC
>NZ_JBGQRB010000067.1:0-7407 GCF_045528645.1 Ruoffia sp. FAM 20857 | reverse complement strand
ATTATGAGGACGTAAAAAAGCTCATTGAAGAGTATATGGATTACTACAACAATGAGCGTTACCAATGGAACTTAGCGAAGCTAAGCCCTATTCAATATTATCAGTTTTGTACTACCAATGTCTATCCTTTAGCAGATATTTATTCAACACCTGCATTAACGCACATCAGAACGATTGAAATTGAAGAGTAGCTGCACTCAAAATGTGGCTCAAATAGTCCTTGACTATAGGACCAGTTCATTCATTTGGCTTGAGTTGGGGTAACTCAGGACAAACCGTATCTCCATTTGGCTTGAGTTGGGGCAACTCAGGACAAACCACTCGTCCATGTGGCTTGAGTTGGGGCTACTTAGGACAAACCGTATCTCCATTTGGCTTGAGGTGCAAATTCTTCGGCATTTTTATTAAAAACAAATGAGCATATACCGTATATTATTTCTATTTTCTAATATTATGTAGTATACTATAGTAAACTAGTACCATTATTAAATTTTATCAACTATTAAATAGTAAGGGGTTAGTATAATGAAGAAAATTGCCCGTACCTTTGCTACTATTGCATTTATCTTAAGTGTTCTATATCTCATTTACCTGTATGTAATGATTGATCAGTCGGCGTCTGCGAATGAAATCAGTCTATCAGATCAATTTACTGTGCACATTGTTTCAGTTGGACTGGCATTTTTAATGAATGGTGTGGGCTTAGTCTTCAATTCGAGGAACTTCGTCTTAGCTGGCGCGTTTTTCTATGTTGTGGCCATCTTACAACTACCGGGAAACCTCTTCTTTGTGGCTGTGCAGGCACTCTTATCCCTTGTTGCATTCATTGTCGGAAAGCCGGAACGAGACCAGTTTATATAGAACGTCACCCTGTCTTACAGAATGAACAGCAGGAATCCGATCTTTAATCGGGTTCACTTGCCATATTTATTAAATTCCCCTATAATTAAGATTAAAAAATTATAATAAAGAGAGGGATTTAATGACTTTAACTGTAAACTTACCCAACTTTACCATCGGAGAAAATGCCTACGACGAAATCGCAACTTACTGTACGCCTTTTGGAAATAAAGTAGCAATTATCGGTGGTAAAAAAGCCTTGAAAGCAAGTCAAGACCGAATCTTAGATGCTATTACATCAACCGATCTAGAAGTTGTAGATACTGTTTGGTACGGCGAAAATGCAAACTTATCGAATATTGATCGCATCGCTAGCATTGAGTCAGTTCAAGAAGCGGATATGTTGTTCGCAGTCGGCGGCGGGCGGGCAATTGACGCTGTAAAATCAGCGGGGTATAAGTTAGATAAGCCCGTTTTCTCTTTCCCAACGATTGCTTCAACGTGTGCCCCAACTTCAGCAGTCTGTGTCTTATATGAAGATAACGGCGAGATGCACGGTGTTCAGCAAATTCCGCAACCGCCTGTACATTCTTTTGCGGATAGTGTTGTGATAGCAGAAGCTCCGACTAAATATTTATGGGCAGGGATTGGTGACGCAATTACAAAAGAAATCGAGGCGACATTTTCAGCAAGAGATCGTGAGTTATCTTTTGAAAATGACCTAGGCGTTAAAATTGTCCAAGGCTGTAATGAACGATTGCTTGCGAACGGAAAAGCAGCGATGGATGCAGCGAATGAGCACAAAGCGAGTCCTGCGATCGACAAAGTTCTTCAAGAAATAATCGGTACAACGGCCTTAACATCAGTGTTAGTTGATAATGACTACAACTCAAACTTAGCTCACGCGCTCTACTACGGAGCGACAGCAACTAAGTCTGGAGAAACGCACTTGCATGGCGAATGGACGTGTTATGGAGCATTGGTCTTACTTACAATGGACAAACAATATGAAACACGCGATAAATTATTTGAATTCATGAAGAGCATTCATCTATCTACAAACTTAGAGCAGTTAGAACTGACATCTGAGGTAGACTTCAATAAGATGATAGATAAGTGTATGACCATGGCTGATATCAAGGTTTCACCGTATGAGATCACACGTGAAATGGTCGTCAGCGCAATACAAGAAGTTGAAGAATTGAATAAATTGTAAAGAAACAGGCAGGTAACTTTTGAATCGGTTACTTGCCTGTTTGTTTGGTTCTAACCTGAAGGCCAGTCCGGAAGAGTTCATACAGGCCCTAGATGGAAAAAAGCCGAATGAATCGTCTACTTTTAGAAGATTCTTTGGATGAATAGCGCTTTTATACTCAGAAAATCGATCGACTCACTCAGGATATCGAAGTCGACTTCTAAGATGACTTTCTCACCGAGTACGGACACCTCTTGGAAATTCCAGGGATAAAATAAACTGGAGCCGCAACAATTTTAGGTGAGTTTGATCCTAAGGTCGATGCTTTTTCATCAGTGAATCACATAGCTTCTTGGGCAGGTTTATCTCAAGG
Source organism: Ruoffia sp. FAM 20857 (assembly GCF_045528645.1). Lineage (NCBI taxonomy): Bacteria > Bacillati > Bacillota > Bacilli > Lactobacillales > Aerococcaceae > Ruoffia > Ruoffia sp. FAM 20857. The sequence goes on along the minus strand of NZ_JBGQRB010000067.1, from coordinate 4,999 downwards.
TTCGTATGAAAGTTCTGGGATAAAGAAAGCCTATCGCACGACAAGAGGCAATAAGTATCTAAGGACAGCGTTAGTCGCCTGTGCCCAAAAACGATTAAGAATTGTCTGAACGGATCCATTACAATGCAGAGAAAGCACTAGGTCAACGGCAACAGAGGCTAGTGCACAAATAGAAAGCCCCATTGTTTTTTAACAATGAGACTTCCGACATTCTAATTCAGTTATTTATTAATGATTCCCCTGCAATATGCCCTTCAATGGCATTAACTTCTCTTTTATTCGACTTTTGTACTTATTCATAATCTTACGACTTATTCCCAATTCATCCGCAATATCTTGACCCGTATATCCCCCCTGAAGCAAGTAGGCAAATATTTCTCGTTCTTTAACTGTGAGGACTTCATTCGCTTGTTCAATAAACACTTGAATTTCAGGGCTCAGCCCAAACACAAAGTCACTATGCAGCAATTCACTTAATTCTGAGACATCTGATCCGACGAAATCTGTGTTCTCTGCTGACTTTCGAATTAAATCCAAAGTATAACGATATAAACCTTGTTTCGCAAAGCCTAAGAAGCGAACAAGATCCTCTTTAAATGGATCCCCATCAAACTTATCTGCAAGGGTTAATAATTTCAAACGCAACTCCTGGAGATAATCATCATAATCAGCATGGATGCGTCGCATATTTACTCGACTTAAAGTCTTAAAAAGCAATGGCTCAAATTGTGACAATAACTTCTCATGTTCTTTCCGCGGATCCATTTATAAACCTCCTAATAAATGACAAAAGAAACAACCGACATTTACTATTATATACTCGATATGACTAAAATAACATATCAATTGGTTTATATTGAATGCCAATGAATTCACAAAATTATCTATAGTGACGGCTGCCCTTGGTCAAAGTCTCCTAAAGAATCTTTATCAATGTTTAATTGATACTCATGTGGAAAGAAGATCTGAACAAACTCATCGAAAGAGAGTTCCAACGCCCCAAAGAGTGCTCTTAACACTTCGAACTTAGGTTTTGTATGCCCTAACAGGATGTTCGAAATCGTCGAAGGCGACACTCCTATTTCATTTGCTAATTGCTGATTGGTATAACCACAAATATAGATTTTCTGTCGTAACCTCTTACGATCAATTTCATTCATTTTATGTTCCTCTTTTCTAAATATCTAGTATATGATTAATATTATTAATCTAAAAATAAGAATAAACTATTATAAAAGGTTAATCAATTGCTTTTCAACATGTTTACATAAAATTTACAATATACATTATTATATTGATAAAAATATAACCTAAAAAATATTTATCTTGGTGAAAAATATGAAAAAAATTTATTTCTCGGATCACAATATAGCGTATTGACTGCCCTCAGCATCTTTACAAGCTATCTCCCATAATTAGGTCTTTCCGAATTTCTTTACCCTCAAAAAGGTTTTCATACATAAATTATACAAATTGATTGGAATATTTTTGTTTAATAATTACCTAAATTATGAAAATTATGTTTTTAATCTAATTTATTCCATTATATTTTTATAAACTTAAGTGACTTAACAATAAAGTTTTATAATTTAAATTATTTTTACTTATTTTTTTGGATTGTAAATTTTATGTAAAGGTGTGATGGGCGACCGATTTGAGTGGCTGGAGGAGTGTGTGGTGATTATATGTAAAGTCGTTAGTAATTGATTGAGATGCATATATGGGTTGCCAATAAAAAATAAGACTTAGAATTTTGAATGAATTCATAGTCTTAACGAGAATGCCTTCATGAGGTTCCCAATTAATAGTTAAAGTACATGTAGTTTCATCTGTAGTATTGCGAGTCGAATCTACAACTTTGTCCACGTTCATAGGACCATTATAAAGAGACGCGACGCACTGCTTTTTAGATTCTCATTGGTTACAGACACTTTGGCTTTTCAAAGTACCCCCAATCAGTAGACCACCCCATTTTTATCACATCTTCCCTACTGGGCATAATTAATACAAATTTATCAATTGACTTTATTTCCATTTCCATAAGAAACCTTTATAATAAATAAGAATATATATATAAAATGTTGATAAGAGGAGTATGATATGAGAGTCGCAGTTGTTGGCGGTGGGATTAGCGGATTTACCATTATTCGGAAATTGCTATCGCATCCTAATTTTAATAATGATTTAACGATTGATTTATTTGAGAAAGATGCTAACTTCGTGGTGGGAGCGCCTTATGGCAAGGATACGAAAGAAGCTATTATGAATGAGCATGCGCAGGATTTGAGTATTTTCCCTGAGAGTCCTGATGATTTTTTAGTGTGGCTTAGTGAGAATCATGTGGAGTACGCTAACAATGATGCTTTTGTCCCCCGTGAATTTTATGGTGATTATTTATTTGAACGTTTAAGTTATTTAATGAATTCTGAGAAAGTGAACATACACGAATCAGCCATTGTTGATTGTGAGATCGATGCAGAGCGCGATATTTACCGCCTTCAAGCAGATGATGGTCAGTGGCATGAGGATTATCAAACGGTTTTCTTCACAATCGGCCATCCTCCTTATGCGGATTATTATCATCTCGAAGGAACACCCCAATATATTAACAGTCCAGTTCCTATTGATGAGACGCTTGCTCATTTGCAGCCCGACCAATCGATTGGCATCATCGGAACAGGCTTAACAGCTTTGGATGTGGTTAAATATTTATTGAAACAACATAATTGGACGCACCCGATTCGATTATATACTCACAGTAATACTCCTTTTAAAACGGTGAAATTCTCACGCTATCAAGGACAAATTCAACAAAGTTTTTCAGATGAATGGATTGACTCGCATCGTAATCAAGATGGGTTCATCTCTCTTGAAGTGATGGTTGAAACGTTTTTAAATGATTTGAAGGCCAATAATATCGATTTAAATAGGCTCTTGGAATTATACGGCACAGGGTCTATTAGCGAAATCCGCTCTGCCATCGCGCATCCCGATATTTCTTTAGGAAAGTTGCGTCGCTATATTGTCATGATGACGATTTATTTGCCGGATCTATATAACACACTTACACCCCTTGACCGCGATCTTTACAAGCAAAATTACGAACGCGTCTTTATTCATTTTAGAAGACAAATTCCAGTCGAATCTTTAGCTTTTATCTTGGAGAATTTAGATCAAGGTCGTTTGGAAATTGTGACGAGTTTGAAATCTATAATTACCGAGGATGATTCTTATCAACTGGAAACCGAGAACGGAGAAAGTTATCATGCTGATTATCTCATTAATTGTACCGGTTTCCAATTTGATATCCAAAAGGCTTTAGCATTTGATCCATTAATCAAAAATCTCTACCAACGAGACATGTTAACACCTTACTATCGCGGCGGGGCGATGGTTACTTGGCCTGATTGTCAAGTGGTCGCGAGCCGAGGTTTAATGCCAAATATGTATCTCTTGGGGCATTGGATTTCTAAGATTCATTATGGAAATAACAATATTCACTTGTGTATTAAGCAAGCGGAGCGTGTTGCGGAGAGCTTTATTGCACAATATGGAAATGATGAATAGGTAAATGTAAAAGGGATTGGCCTCGTGATTGTGAACGAGGCCTTTTTTGATATGTTTTGGGCCTCGTCACACACCACGAAGCCGAATATCACCCCACCCAACAGAAAATCCTCCCAAATATCAGATAGTTCGGGAGGATTATTTTGAGAATGTACTTTAATTGCTAACTTCTGTAACTAAAGTCTTGTTGACTAGTGTAGTAGCGACCGATGATTAAAAAAATCATGCTGATCGACACCTTGTTTCAAGAAATTAATAACGTTATAAATGGGCTGACGTGAACGCCTTAAGCGTTCAGCAATCATCGCAACAGAAATATTTTGATGATAATAAGATTCTATCATTACTAATTCATCCGTGGTAAGATGGGAGTAGGTCATTTATGATCACTCCTATTCTTCGTGGTGGAAGTATAGTTTGAGTGTATCATAAATGACTTTTTTATCTGTCTAGCTTAATTTTACAATCTACGGTGTATTTAATCTTAGCTAGCAAATAATAATTGAAAAGAGCTTTATACTCCATTTTTCGATAACTTCAAATCATATATCGTATTTCCCCCATCACTCCTCCAACCTCCCCAATTCCAATATCTCAATCACATTCGGTTTGGGTTGGCGGACTATCCCTGCCTTGGTCAACTTCGTCAAACTTCTGCTGAAGCTTTCTGGAGACATTCCTAGGAAGGATGCGAGTTGTTTTTTGGTTGAAGGGATCTCAATTGATAAGCTTTCTTGTTGGTTGTATGCTTCTAACAAGTAAGCCGCTAGGCGGTGGGACGTGCTTTCTGAAGTTATCCAAGTGGTTTGCTGTTCGGATTCGTTCAGGCGGTTGGATAACTCTTCCAGTAATTCTATAGCAATCTCTGGATTTTGAAGCAAGACATCTTTGAAGACATCGCGCTGAATACTGCAGACCGTTGTTGGCTCCTCCGCCTTGACATAGCGGTTTATTTGCCGGTGGCTGAACAATCCGGATTCTCCAATGAAGTCGCCCGCTTCTAATTGACGAATATACTGCTCCTTTCCCGACGCAGATAAGCGATATATTTGCACAAGACCCTTCTGAAGTAGATACAACGTATCTGAATCATCACCCGCCTGGTATAAATATTGCCCTGCCTTAAACTTCTTAACTTGAATCTGAGCTTGAATCTTCTCAATCTGATCACGTGTCAATATTTGGAACAGGGGAATCGTGCTTATACAATAATGATAATTGGAAAAATCCATATACTCATCCTCTCACTAATGATTTATCTCCTCTCATTATAAGGCAAAGCTACCGACTTTTACTCTTTTTTGCATCTTAAATTGTCAAATTAAGTGCAACACAGTTTTATAAAAGATTTCATAAGGTGTTTTCCAATTCAAACATTTTTTGGGACGTGTATTTAATTTCGTTGCCCAACCTTGTATCTCTTCATCAGTTG
>NZ_JBGQRB010000066.1:0-7514 GCF_045528645.1 Ruoffia sp. FAM 20857 | reverse complement strand
GTGTCATCGATTGCACACAAACGGAACACGATTCCACGGAAATCCTTACACTACCGAACACCGTTGGAAGTATTTTTGAGTTACTTAGATGAAGCAGTTTTGTCTAGCTTAATTTGACAAATCAAATTATAATAAGATACCGCTTCGATTTCTGATTGGTTAAAAACTTCATGATAATAATTTAAAGCATCTTCTGCCTTTCAACAACTCTCACCACTAAATAATAAATTTAACTTGAGCTTTTGATTTACCGCACTATTTTCATCAACCATAATTTGTCATGTCACACCGTACTTGTCCTGAACCCAGGCATAACGTTCCCTATAAGGACAACTATCTAACGGTATTAGATCAACACCACCGACGGATAACTTCGCATATAAAGCATCAACTTCTTTAGCTGTATCCATCGAATCCATGATCGATATTGATGAGTTAAAACCAGCGTGTTCACTATCATTAAATGCTTCAAATGATAAATTTTCAATTCAAAATCCATAGATTCATAATCACCAATAAGTGTATCTTTAAAAGTTTCTCTGCGTATAATCCTTGAATTTTCAGATATCGACGTATAAAAATTACCCGCTTCTTCTGCTTCCTTATCAAACCATAGAGCTGAAACTAATTGCCTCATTACAATGTGCTCCTTTAAAATTGACAAAGTGACTATCTGTTCAAAGTGTATAATGAATGGGGATGTCGAGAGAAATCCCTTTCATTATATTGTTCGAAATAATGCGAAAAAGGCTACCTTGAATCAGTAAATTACTGATCAAAAGTAGCCCAATTATAAACTTAATTACTTATTGTACTTCGCCAATTGGTAATACGACTTTACCATATGTTTCATTAATTACTTGTGCCATTGCTGCATAAATTGCAGTAAATCCACAAATGATTCCTTCATAACCTGCGATTATTAAGATTAAAGTCGATCCGGTAAAGTTACCGATTGCCAATAAGAAGAATAAAAGTGTCAATGTTCCAAAGACTACTTGTAATGCTTTTGAGATGCGTAAAGTAGCGATAAACATAAACAATGTGAAGAAGCCCCACATAAATAAAAATGCAGCCATTGAAAGTGAATTAGCTGGTACTCCATATCCCATTTCTGAAAGGATGTTCAGAGCTGCTAAAGCCATCCAAAAAAATCCGTATGAAGTGAAAGCTGTCGTTCCAAATGTATTATTCTTCTTAAATTCCATAATACCCGCAACAACTTGTGCCGTACCACCGTAAAAAATTCCCATAGCTAGGATCATTGAATCTAGTGGAAAGAATCCTGCATTATGAATGTTCAACAGTATTGTTGTCATACCAAAGCCCATTAACCCTAAAGGTGCCGGGTTTGCAGTAATCTCACTAAATAATACATTTTTTTCTTTTTCCAAATCCATATCTCCAGTACAATACAATATTTTACACACTGTCTCTTATTGTACCTATTATACAGGCCTTTAGCAATGATTATTAAGGTTTACTTAAATAAAGCTTATTCAACTGTTACACTTTTAGCAAGGTTACGTGGTTTATCCACATCTAGACCGCGACCTAAGGCTGTATAGTATGCAATCATCTGTGTTACAACCACCATAACTAGCGGTGCTAATAACTCGTTCAAGTTAGAAACAATGAATTGATCATCTTCTCTAGATAAAGCATGTGTTGAAATCACCATCGTATTCGCTCCACGAGCTTTTACTTCTTCGATATTACCGCGAGTATGAGCTGAAGTTAGTTCGCCACTAATCAAAGCAATGACTGGTGTACCTTCTTCGATTAAAGCAATGGTACCATGTTTTAATTCTCCTGAGGCAAATGCTTCAGTTTGGATATAAGAAATTTCTTTTAATTTCAAAGCCGCTTCCATCGCTACGTAATAATCTGCAGTACGTCCAATATAGAAAGCATTACGTGTTTCCATTAAGTTTGAGTCAACCCAAGTTTTTATATCATCGCGTTCTGATAAGATTGATTCCATTGCTGAAGCTGCAAGACCAATTTCTTTAGCCATATCAAACGATGCTTCTTCAGATTTTAATGCACGAAGCGCATCCGCTAAAATTGCCATCACTGTAATTTGAGCAGTATAAGCTTTTGTTGAAGCAACTGCAATTTCAGGCCCAGCATGAAGTAATAAAGTATGACTTGCTTCACGTGAAAGTGTAGATCCTTTAACATTTGTAATTGTTAATGATGGATGACCTAATTCATTCACTTTCACTAAGGCCTGGCGACTATCTGCCGTCTCACCACTTTGAGTTAAGAAGATAAAGAACGGTTTTTCGCTTAGTAATGGAATATCGTAAGCAAATTCACTTGCTAAATGTACTTCAGTTGGGATTTTAGCTACTTTTTCCATGATGGCTTTACTTGCCCAACCCGCATTATAACTTGTACCTGCAGCGATAACGTACACACGGTCACTGTTTAACAAGTCATCTGTTAAATCTGTATCGATTTCAAACTCGTGCTGGTCATTTTGATATTCTTGAACCAAACGGCGTAATACTGCAGGTTGTTCATCAATTTCTTTAATCATATAGAAAGGATAAGCACCTTTTTCTAAATCATTGGCATCTAATTCGGCAATATATGACTCACGCTCAATAACATTACCTTCAACGTCTTCGATGATTACGTTATCTTGAGTAATTGTGATCATTTCATTATCTTTAATTTCGATATACTCATTTGTATGTTCAATGGCTGCCATCGCATCTGAGACGATGACATTGAAGCCATCACCTTTACCAATCAATAAAGGACTTTTATTTTTAGCAGCATAAAGAACGTTTGGATCTAATTGATCTACTAAACCAAAAGCATACGAACCTTTGATCACTGATAGAGCTTTTTTAAAGGCTTCTTTCGTTGATAATTCTTCCGCTTCTACAAAATATTCAATTAAAGCAACCGCCACTTCAGTATCTGTATCAGAAGATAATTCAACACCTTGTAAATATTCTTCCTTAATCTCTTTATAATTCTCAATAACACCGTTATGAACAAGAACAAATCGTTGGTTGGCTGAGCGATGTGGATGAGCGTTATAAGTTGCTGCTGGTCCATGAGTAGCCCAACGTGTATGTCCAATTCCAACTACAGATTGTAAATCAAAGTTGACTTCGCTTTTTAATTTCGCAATGCGACCTTCTTCTTTAAATAGATGCCCATTGGCTTCTTTATCAACAACAAAAATTCCTGCTGAATCATATCCACGGTATTCTAATTTTTCTAAACCACCAATTAAAACTTCTTGTACGTTACCTTCTCCAATAAATCCTACAATTCCACACATTGATTTATTTCCTCTTTTCACCTAATTATTTTGCTTTTAGGTGTGTAAGTTAATCTCTGTACCAATATTTACACAATGGTTTTTATTAACTCTAAAGATTACACTACCTTGAACCATCCGCCGAAATCTCGATAAGTTCAATCCTCGTCACCTTATATTTAAGGCCTGGCGCTATCCTGTATGTTTATACTCCTTTTAATTATTTTCTAAAAGCTATATTACTTTATCTTATAGAAGGCCATTTGTCAAAATATTTTTTATTTATTTAAGCTGATAACCTTAACAATATAGTATTACCAACATTTTAAATATATTTAATTTCAGTCAATTAATTCAGAGGTCGACAAAAAACTCGAGAAACGTTTAAGTAACTCGAGGTGTCTATCTATATATTTCCATGAAATGTGAGTGGTAACGGTCCGACTCTTCTTTGGTGATATAGCAATGGATTTTGAATATTTGTTGTGATGTGCTTGACGCTTCCGGTAATAATCGCATGGTCGCCCGCCACTATTGTTTCAAAGGTATCGCATTCAAACGTCGCATAAGCGCCTTCAATAATAGGTAAGCCACTTTCTGAAAAGCTCCACTCAATCTGTGCGAAGCGATCAATATCTTTGCGCGAAAAAATATTTACAAGTTCCGGTTGGCTTCCAGCTAATAAATGAACAGCAAATTGCTTGCTATGATTGAATATATCATAAGATGATGACTTATTACCGATTGACCATAATACTAATAGCGGGTCTATCGAAAGTGATGTGAAAGAGTTAGCAGCAATGCCCACAGGGAGTCCTTCATCATTTGTCGTCGTAACAATCACAACGCCTGAGGGGTAATTTGCCATTGCGTCTTTAAATAACTGAACTGTCTTATCTTCCAACTTTTATACCGCCCTTTATATTTATTAAATCTGCCCCAACTTAATCTAACACGTATTAGAATGTTTGTAAACATAAGCATCCCAATCTATATTTAGAAAGGGATGCTTTATTAATTAAATAGATTGATTGCCTAATAATTGTTCGACTTTGTAGTCATCTAATTGCGGGAAGTTTTCATAATAGGCGCTAACTGAACCTAAAAATGCTTCCGGAATTTGTACGTAGTAAATATTATCAACGACTTTTTCAAGAGCTTTGAAAGTGTCTTCTGGAATAATTGGAACTGCCACACTAATACTTAGTGGTTTTTTAGAGCGGACAGACTCGATTGCCGCAAACATTGTATGCCCAGTCGCAATTCCATCGTCAACTAGGATAACATGTTTGTCGGTCAATGATTGTTTCTCAATCACTTCGCTATAAATCGCTCGACGACGATCAATCTCGTCCGTAATTTGTTTCACTCGCTTCTCTAACCAAGTCGAACTCACGTGAATATCGTCATTCATTAGTGGTTCGCCACCTTCTGCCATCGCTCCAATCGCAAATTCTGAATTCATCGGATGACCTATCTTTTTGGCTAAGATGACATCTAAAGGAATATTAAATTCATCGGCTATTGTCAGTCCTAATGGTACTCCACCAAGTGGCATTGCCAATACAATTGTATTTTTTGGCTCGTCCACCTTTATCTTTTCTGTTAATTGCTTTGCTGCTTCTTCTCTATCATTGAATCGCATCATCTTACCCCTTTCTTTAATAGCTTTCAAACACTTTTCTTAATGACTTCGCTCATAATTCTAATATAGAAATATAACGACTGGTAATTATCTTTATCCACTGCCACATAAAATATGTTTATCTATACTTAAAATATACCATAGTAGCAGAATGAATCGTAATAATTTTTCCAAAAAAACACTTTTACTTACGCTTTCAATTTAATCTCTTTTAAAAACACGAACATTCTAGGGTAAAACGATATAACAACTTAGGTTACATATTCTTCATGAGTCTTAAAAACTGCACAAAAAAACCACTATATTTGTAAAGATACATCTAACAAATGTAGTGGTCTGTTCTATAAATGAGTGATTAGTCGAATTTCTTTAAGACTAAAGTGGTGTAAGAATCGATAAGTATATTATCAATTTCCCCTGTTAAATTGTCATCTTCAAGATAAACACGACGATTAGTCACTTTTTTAATGTACTCACCTTTTTTAACTGGAACATTTAACATATTCCCTTGAGCATTAAAGGTTACAAACAGCTTATAGCCGTCTCCTTTATAAGTTAATTGAACAATTTGGTAATCTGCTCTAGTTACTTCAATTCTTTCTTTAATCTCTTTATAAGTTGATAAATGGAATAAAGGTTCTTGATTTCTTAATTTAATAAGGTTTTTAACTAACTCGACTGACTCACGATACGCATCTTGTCTTAACCACTCAAGTTTGTTAATTTCATCTGGTTTATTATAACTATCTCGGACGCCTTTTTTTGTTCTAAGAAATTCTTGACCCGCATGAATGAAAGGTATTCCTTGTGATAACAGAATAATTGTCGTCGCTAATTCATGGCGTTTCGTAATGGTATTCTCATCTAAATCTGGATCTGCTGCTCTTAATTTATCATACAAGGTAAAGTTGTCATGCGCTTCAACGTATTGAATCACTTGTTGAGGATCGTTGTATGAACCAAAATCAACACCTGCCAAGACATTTTGAGCGACTTGTTGTTCCATATGCCAAGCTCCATTAATAAAGCCTCGAGCTGTTGCTTCAAAGTCATTTCCTTTTAATGCTTCTCGTAGTCCATCATTAAATTGGCCGACTCTTGGCATCAATACTGCATTATTATGATTGGCTACCATATTTTCACTTAAGGGTGTGTATAAATCCCAGCCCTCACCAAAAAGTAAGATACTTGGATCAATTTCATCCAATGCTTTCCGCACGGTATTCATAGTGGTTGTGTCATGGATTCCCATTAAGTCAAACCGGAAACCATCGATATGATATTCTTTAGCCCAATAAGATACACTGTCAACAATGTACTTGCGCATCATATAACGTTCTGAAGCTGTATCGTTTCCGACACCCGTTCCATTCGTAAACTGTCCAACGTCATTATATCGGAAAAAGTAACCCGGTACAGTGAGGTGAAAATTATGGTTGTCCACTTCATAAACGTGATTATAAACAACATCCATAATCACTCGCAAGCCCGCATCATGAAAGGCTTGTATCATTTGTTTCATTTCTTTTATTCGCGTAAATGGGTCATAAGGATTTGTTGAATAAGATCCCTCTGGTGCACCATAATTTTGTGGGTCGTAACCCCAATTATATTCGCGTGGCTTTTCGACGGTCTCATCTACGGTTTGGTAATCAAATAAAGGTAAAAACTCCACATGAGTCACACCTAATTTTTTTAAGTAGTCGATACCAGTTGATAAGCCGTTGGGATTCGTTGCATTCTCTTCAATGGCCCCAAGAAATTTTCCTTTATGAGTGACACCGCTATCCGAGTCTACTGTGAAGTCGCGCAAATGCAGTTCATAAATCACTGCTTTACTAATATCATCCATCTTGGGCATTCTTTCTCCCCAGTTATCAGGATTCGTTCTGTCTAAATCAACAACAACTGAGCGTTGGCCATTGACAGTCACAGCTCTCGCATATGGATCATTTGACGTATTTACTCTACCATCAAAAAATGTTAACCGGTAACGATACGTTAGACCATGGTTATCTCCTTCAATTGTATGGGTAAATATCTTATCGTCTTTAGACCGCGCCATTACAATATTTTCTTTTAATACACCGTAATGACCATCATAAATTAAAATTTCAACTTGTGATGCAGTTGGAGCCCATAATTTGAACTCTGTTTTTTCTCTACTATATATAGCGCCGAGTTTTCCAGGATAATAGTTCCTTTCAACAAAAACTGAATCGTGACTGATTTGATTTATAATTGTAGTTAAATAATTGTAATCATATTCTGGTTCACTTTGAGACGTTGTACTATATTCATTCATTGAATTACTCCTATAATTTCATTCTTATCATGCAAAAGTCTCAGTTCGGTCAATTCATCTCAATAATCTTAATTTAAGTTCGTTTGTAGGTGATATTTGGGTTATATTTTTTATTCTTAGTTAGTCTATAATACACAAAATATAAATTCTGTCAAAATCGAGTAGGAGACTAGCCATTATTTGACTAGTCGACCTCTCACACCACCGTGCGTACGGTTCCGTACACGGCGGTTCAATACCTTGCGTAAGCAGACTCTACCAATTCGCTTAGTGGAACTAAG
>NZ_JBGQRB010000065.1:0-8045 GCF_045528645.1 Ruoffia sp. FAM 20857 | reverse complement strand
AAGATGTGTGTATGGATTCATAGCTTTCTCCTTCTAATAGTTGGTTGGTACATCTATTTTATAGGAAAACTATGGATCTTTTTTTATTTTATTATTGTTGTTGCACTTAAATTGTAAATTCGTCATAAAAATAAAAAAAGCCAGAACATATTCGCCCTGGCTCATTTAATCTAATACTAATTATTTTTCTTGGCTCGCATCATAATCTACAGCTTTAACGAAGACATCGATATTCCCAGCAACAGCCTTAGAATAAGGGCATACAGTATGTGCCTCATCCGCAAACTTCTGCGTCTCTTCGCGATCAAAGTCTTGAATTCCCACTTGAATCTCAACTTCTAACTTAAAATCCGCCGCATCCTGCTTCTTGTAAAGACGTACTGTATGAAGAACTTGCGACGCATTCTTAACCTTATGCTTACCCTTCACCAATTCTAAAGCTCCGTGGAAACACGCACCGTAACCTAAGGCGAATAACTGCTCAGGATTCTGACCTTCACCCGAACCACCCATATCTTTAGGTGTCGTAATCTTCACCTCATACGTCCCATCCGCTAAGTAACTCACTCCATCACGACCACCCGTATTCACTGCACTTGTCTCATAAAGCTGTTGATAATCCGTCATCCCACATTCTCCTTTACTTATTTGATACCCCCATTATAGCACATACTAATCCTATTGCTCTTGACATAGGTCAAGGCTTGGCGAAAGTTTATGACTAGAATTCACAAAAATATTAAACTTGTGATTGCCCTGTAAGTGGATGAATCTATGCCATCACAGCTGGCGACTTAATATTGTCGAGTTTAATAACGTCTCGTTGTGCTTCACGAGACTCTGTTCCTCGCTAAATAGAGCCTCGAGTAAAAACTCTTAGAAAAGTTATTAAATCACTTTTCTAAGGGTCAACATTAAGTCATTGTGTGAAATGCGGGAAATACGGCTACACTTCAGTGTTTTGCACCTGTTTGTTGAGCCAGGATTTTACTATCTCTTTTTCTCTTCCCCTAGGCGCTCTGCGATGACTTGACTTGAGGTCACTATTAAGTTCATCAATAAACAAGCTTATCCTTCTTACCACAAAGAATTTGGACATTTAGAAGGTGATACCATCATCGGTAAAAACCATAAGAGTGCCGTGATCACCTTTGCGGAAAGAGCGTCTAAGTTAATCATTGCTTTAAAGACACCCGGCCGGAAGGCCGAAGACATCGAGGTCACCTTGACCAACTGGTTTAAACAGCTACCCAAGAATCTTTTTAAGTCGATAACGTTTGACTGTGGCAAGGAATTTTCCAACTGGAAAAGTTTAAGCAATCATCAGGATATTTCTGTTTTCTTTGCAGATCCGGGCTGTCCCTCTCAACGTGGCCTCAACGAACATTCGAATGGGCTCTTGCGTAAAGATGGATTACCTAAACAAATGGACTTCAATGAAGTGAACCAAGCGTTTATTTCTTCGGTCGCCATTCGTAGGAATAAGATTCCTAGAAAGTCTTTAAATTATAAGACCCCGTTGGAGGTCTTTCTTGAGAATGTGTCTGGGTTAAATTATTTCTAGTTTAAATTGACAAACGAAAATATACATCTTCACTCACACCAGCGTCTTCCCCCACAAAACCAGCCGGACTACTATTACCACTAGCTCCTTCACCTTCATAAGGAACACTTAATCCTTCTGCTTTCGACAGGTATTCTGAATCACCCGTACTCCATAATTTCAACTTATTCTTAGCAGCGTAGTCTTGGGCTTGGTAGATTGCTTGGACATACTTACTGTTAGGGAGGTAGCCATTGATATAGCGAGCGATAGCTAAGCCTCAGTGACAAGAATCTTTTGAAGCAAGATGCCATCAACCCAGATATGGACTAGATCCCTTTGATACTTATCTTTGGTTGCCCTTCATACTCGATTTGTATGAGGACAGCCTTTATGAGTAAGGCGCGCACCCTATTCTTCGCCTCTTTTGCGTAAGGTTTATTCTGCATCTCTGACGCATCAATGAGCAAGAATCGTGCTTTTATAGATGGTTCCTCTGCTCGATCCAAGATAAAATCAGTCGTATCGCCATCAATCACACTGAAATCCTTGACAGTAATAAGCTCGCTTTTGTTCTGACTCTCGGCGAGTATTTTGTAGCCTAAGATCTCTTCTGTGACTTTTGCACTGATTGCGGTAGGGAAGATGACGCTGATTAAAATCACAACCACCATGAAAGTATTGATTAATTTTTTTCATCGTAATTCTCCTCCCTTCGTTCTATAACTAGTTATTATACTCCGCTTTAATATTATGACAATGATGGGTGTTTTTAGGAAAAACAAAAACCAGCTTCCTACATTACTGTAGAAAACTGGTTGTATTTTTAATATCTATTGGAAAACGATTGTGTAATTTCCATCCTCAATCTCTGGGTTAATTTTCAAGACTGTCATAATCGCTTGTTGGGCTTGTTTGTTAGCTTCTTCTAATAGGCCGTTAGCAGTGGCTTGTTCTTCAACCACTTTCTCTTGCTCAATAGCGAAGGCTTGATAGTCTTCAATCTTAATTGGGTTGAAGATTGAGTTCTCTTCGTCCAACACTTTGATAGATACTTCATCTAGTTCATGAGACAGAATTTGAGAATCCGGGATATCAATGTAAATTTCTGCATCTCTCACATCAACATTCACAGCTTCCATGTCAATCCCAGCATGGATAATACCTGAATACGTTAAGATAAAATTCTTCTTAGTGAAAGGAACGTTCCAACCGTAAAATGTGTTCTGGTCCTCGAATGCGCCAGCATTAGTGTAATGATATTTAGTCGTAGTCAACTCTGATACCGTTTCAATCTGATGTTGTATTAAATTACTATCAATAGTTGGGCCTTCTTCTTCATCACCACTTGTTATAGCATAAACTCCTATACCCAATAGAAGAACAAGTACACCAATCACTAATGCAGTAAGAGAAAAAAGATTCAACGACTTAAATGCATTCAACCACTTTGGTGAAGAATTACTTCGTTCCTTGTTATCCCCAACAGTTGACTCATCTTTCAAAACTTTTTCTTCTTCCGTCAACTTTTTATCATCCATATCGCTACCTCCAATAATTAGTTTATCGTGTTTAAATTGTAATAATAGTCAATTTAGTATAACAAATTAAACGGCAATAAGCCTTAACTATTTTTAGTTTTTTTGACTATTTTCAATCTTCGCCGATGTAATAAGAGAGGTTACAACAGCCATCAACTTATTACCATCAATACTTTTACTAATATTAAAATTCTCCTGATTTTCTTTATTACTTATCAGATTCTTCCAGAAGACTTTTATATCTTGTTCGTTGAGATTAATATCATAGAGAAGATTCGCTAAGTAAATGATTAAGTCTTGATGACTATATATCTCATCTATACTTAAGCCTTCAAAATTATTCGCTTCCTCAAGTAAGACAAGCTTTCTAAAATACTCTGGTGGCACATTGGATTGTAAGCCCAATAAAGGGTTAATTAATAACTGAATAGATGATATTAATAAATTAATTGACATCCCTAGAGCATATTTTTGAGAATTAGACAACATATCATAATTATGTTCAAATTTCTTAATCTCGCGGGTTAACTCTTCACAGCACTGTTGTTGGTTACTTTTTTCACGCTTACGACAATGGTAATAACCACTTTTGGAAACACCTAAAACTTGGCACATCTTCACAACACGAAACTCGTGTCGGTGCTGTTCTATGAAGTCATAAATTACTTCTGGTCTTTGGCGAAGATGCCCATAGCCTTTTTAGAATTGCGTTTTCCTCTTCAAGATCACGCAATTTCTTTTGAAGGTCTTTCACTGCTTTGTCTTCTGGTGCGCTGTTCCCACTGCCGATAAAGTTTGAACCGTCTTCACTTTCTTTATATTTTTTGACCCAGTTGTAAAGCGTTTGTTCGGCTACATCTAATTCTCTAGCTACTTGCGCGTCAGCTTTTCCAGTTTGGACGACTAACTTTGCTGTGTGTATTTTAAATTCTTTATCATATTGTTTTCTCGTTGTCTTACACTCCATCCGTTCAATTGGTTTATGTTTAGTATACATTAAACTCCCAATTTAACATATCCCATATTTAGACTAACATCAAACTGCTCAATACTTATATCTCTATACTGCATATAAACACTTACTTTCAAAAAGATATTTGTAATTAATAATAACTTTTTAGGAGGAATAAGCAAAGGGAATTTTGTTGATGCATGAAATCAGACCAGTTTATAAGTATTGTAGAAAATGGGGTTAGATTTCTGTAATTAGCTAATGAACAAAATTTTATATAGTAATTAAATAATAAATAAGCAGGAAATCCGTTACTATCAGTAACGGATTCCCTGCTTTCAATTGTTATTTCTCTTTTATATTTCTACTTCAATTATTTCGCAATTTCTTGCCCAGCAATACGCCCGAAAGTAATTACATCTGAGATAGCATTGCCACCTAAGCGATTCTCACCATGCACAACGCCTGTTGCTTCACCTGCAGCATAAAGCCCTTCGATGACATTCCCCTCTGTATCTAATACTTGAGCTTGTGTATTAATAACTACTCCACCCATTGTATGATGTACAGACGGTTTACATTTCATCAGATAATATTTACCCTTTTCTAACGAGTGAAGTCCTGAACGATGATTGAAATCTGGATCTTTGCCATCCTCAGCATATTGATTTACCTTTTCTACGGTCTGTTTAAGCGCTTCTGAATCAATATCAAAATGTTCTGCTACTTCTTCAATTGAATCACCTACAACAAGTAGTTCTGACTCTAACAACTCATTGTATTCTGCCTCATGAAGCTCTTTAGATTGAGAAATTTGGTCTAGCTCATCATTCCATAATTGGTAGGCGTAAGAACCGGTTTGATCTAAGATAGCTTTAGAAATCACATCTCTACGTTCTAATTCTTCAACAAACCGTTGACCTTCCTGATTTATAAGAATAGCTCCATCAAATCGAGTATCAGCGAGTAATGAAATCATACCTGTTTCAGGGTTAGAGACCGGGTATGTTTGAATATTTTCCATATTGGTTAGAGCAGCTCCAACTTCTTCTGCCATTGTTAACCCATCCCCGGTTGATCCGACTGAAACTGTACTTAAATATTCCTCGCCATATTCAGAATTGGCTTCTTCACGCATTTCAACATTCGCACCAAAACCTCCACTTGTTATAATTACACCATCATTAGCATGGAATTTATAATCCGTTCCATTATTATGAGTTGCTTCAACACCAACGACTTTATTATTTTCGTCTTGGATCAGTTTTGTAGCTTTAGTATCAAGATAAGTAGCCACACCTACCTCATCAGCCTTATTCTTTAATTTTATTACTAACTCCTGACCAGTGTGCCCAAGAGGAATTAATGCACGCTCAACACTGTGTCCTCCGAATTGGAAAAGCTGATCTTCATAAAATTCTACCCCTACATGGTCTTTCAGCCACTCCGCAGAAGCTAAAGCATTTTCAGCTAAAACTTGAATAATTTCAGGGTCTCCCTTTTCATTCCCACCTTCAAATGTATCCTGATAATATAATTCAACACTATCCTTTTCAGAAATACCTAATTTCTCTTGAACCCAATTACCCGGTGCATTCATTTCGCCCCCACTAATAAGAGTATTACCTCCTACTGCAGGCATTTTTTCTAGTAACAAGACTGACTTCCCAGCTTCAGCTGCTTCAATAGATGCACTTAGTCCTGCACCACCAGCTCCAATAATGACAATATCATAAGTTTCTTCTTCAATTTCTCTCGACTCTTCAGTATTACCTTTTTCTATTGTAGTAAGTGAGATACCTGACTTTTCGATCGCATCTTGCACAGCTTGTAAAAATCCTTCACTTGTCGCTGTTGATCCTGATACAACATCCACTTCTACAGAATTATTCTCAATAATGGCGTCACTTAGTGATTGATACACCGGTTCAGCGAGCACTTCATTCTCCTGACTATCAAGCACCTCAATCGATTGAATCTTTTCATCTTCAACCGTCACTTCTACTTTTACATCCCCATGCTTTCCTTGTCCAATCCCTTCAAACACTTTAGCATCGACAGATTGAGAAGGTATTACTGACATCAACACGGCTAGCATTAATAATAATACTGTAAAGATAAGACTTGATTTATTAATAAACTTCATATGTTTTACTCCTTTATAAATTATTTTGATTAACTGAATGCCACTCTAGAGGATAGTTCAATGGTTTACAAGTTACTTTAAAAAAATACTCGAATCAAATTCGAGACTTTTCAATGACAGATAGTCAAAAAAAAAACATTTAAGAATACTACAGCCTCCTCCCTTTTGATTAATTAGTATTGAAAAAACCTTCATAGACTATCATACGATTGCCGTTCATATTGTTATGCACTCTTCAAATTCATTATATAAATATTTTTTATATGAGTCAAGGGATAATCAAAAATTATCATTGATATTAGATGACAATCAACTGGGAAGAGAGAACTGATACTATGTTAAGAAATTGGACAAATTAAATTGAGATATTCCAAAATATTTAATTTGAAGCTAACGCGCTTCGCTTGCTGGCCTTATCGTAACAGTTTCCTTTGCGGCTCATGCTCGTAATCATGTTGTGTTCACGCAGAATTCCTCGGTATTCATGTGACGCATACTGGCTGGTACGATCTGAATGATGAATCAGTCCTTCTGTTGGTTTTTGTCTACCAATCGCTCGCTTTAGCGCAACGATGACTAGCTCTTTTGTCATTCGATGGCTCATATGCCAACCTAGTATTCTTCGCGAATATAAATCCATAATGGTCGCTAAATATAGCCAGCCTTCATTCGTGCGGATATACGTAATATCGCCGACCCAAACCTTTCCAGGAGTGTCCACTTGAAATTTTTGATTCAGTAAATTTGGATAAATCGGAAAGGAATGTTTGGAATTCGTTATCGCTTTATATTTCTTGACCTTTTTTGAGCGAATTCCCTCCGCTTTCATAATTCGGGTTACTGTTTTCTGAGAAACATTTATTCTTTTTTGATTTAATTTTTTCGTAATTTTAGGACTGCCATAAATAGAGCGTGAATTAATATAAACCTCTTTTATTTGGCGGGTTAACTCTTCACAGCACAGTTGTTGGTTACTTTTTTCACGCTTACGCCAATGGTAATAGCTACTTTTGGAAACACCTAAAACTTGGCACACCTTCACAACACTAAACTCGTGTCGGTGCTATTCTATGAAATCATAAATTACTTCTGGACTTTGGCGAAGATGCCCATAGCCTTTTTTTAAATTGCGTTTTCCTCTTCAAGATCACGCAATTTGTTTTGAAGGTCTTTCACTGCTTTGTCTTCTGGCGCGCTGTTCCCACAGCCAATAAAGTTTGAACCGTCTTCACTTTCTTTATATTTTTTGACCCAGTTGTGAAGCGTTTGTTCGGCTACATCTAATTCTCTAGCTACTTGTGCGACAGCTTTTCCAGTTTGGACGACTAATTTTGCTGTGTGTATTTTAAATTCTTTATCATATCGTTTTCTCATTGTCTTACACTCCATCCGTTCAATTGGTTTATGTTTAGTATACATTAAACTCCCAATTTAACATGTCCCATATTTAGACTAACATCAGCTTGACCAATTCAATCATCCACCCCAAGCTGACATTTCATTATGGTAGTGCAAGCTACTACGTAATATTCAATAAAAGCCCCTTATTTTACATTAATAAGAAATCATTTCTATCTATTTCATTATTATGTCTTCTAACAAATAGTTGGAATTATATAGTTATTAAACATTATTTGAGGCAGAATTATGCTAAAAGAATATCAAGTAAGTCGCCCTATCTCTTCCAGTAATGGTGGAGCACCTTCTGATTAGAAATAGCTTTTCTCCGCACTTGGTTGACTACCGCCAGCGAAATGTACCAGCGTTGCCAAGTTTTGTACCACCCTTTGCCATGAAATGTACCAGTCATTGCCAACCTGTTTACCACTTATTAACTTCTGTATAATTAATGTGCATGCCTAC
>NZ_JBGQRB010000064.1:0-8317 GCF_045528645.1 Ruoffia sp. FAM 20857 | reverse complement strand
TCGATATTAATTGATTTCCACGAAAATTGGGAAAATAACGCTCGGACATTCTTACAAGTGTAATGTGCATGATGACCAGATGATATAACTACATTGAGACTTTTACACAAGATTATGGACTTGACACAAACCGCAACTCCATTTGGTTTGAGTTGACCGAACTTAGGACAAACCGCAACTCCATTTGGCTTGAGTTGAGCTAACTCAGGATAAACGGCAATTCCATTTGGCTCAAGACGACCCACTATCTCATATTTGAATATCATAATACAAGCTGCTCGTCGCACCAATTATCTTATATCGACTTGTTAGGGCTCTAGAAATTGTTCGTTCGCTGATTAACTTACCACAAAACTCATAGATATTACGTCGTGTCAGCATTTCCGGGTGGTCGTAATACATGTAGCGTAATTGATAAGCGGTTCGCAGTGCTGCTTCGTGCTTATGTTCGGTTGTTAAGCAGCTACGACACTGTATGCTTTTATACTTAGATTGCGTCTCAAAACTTCCGCACGCTTTACAAGTAATACCTTTTCGCAATTCAGCAAAAGATTCGAGTGGCAATGATTTCGGTACAAAAGGCGACGTTGCTTGATGTTTTTTCAAAACTCGAGACACACGATCGAACTTTTGGTTCGATAGGGGGTAATCATTCCTTTCGCGAAACTTTCGTATAAATCGCTGCAATTGATTACGCATAACAACATCGAATTCATTACCATTTTTCAAGCGCACATCACTATGCTCATTAATAAACACCATCGCGCCAACTACTTTTATCTCTGTGCTCACTTCGGCAGCAATGTGGCGAATCCGATTCAACCGATGATTCATTTTAGCAACTTGATCGTCACTCATCAGACGCCCGTTAATATAACATTCTCTATCCTTATACTCAAAAAGACCATGATAATTTTTCACTTCTATAACAAGCCACTCCTGTTCAGAAATCACTAACATATCCGCTTCCATGAGCTTGCCGTGATTAAACCAATAATTCGAAACATAATGCCAATGCTCACTGCCGTACTTTTTGAACCACTCCAATTGCTCATTCTCACCTCGAAAGCCCTGCTCTAAATTATAAAACTCTTTCTCCATCTCTTTACTTAAAAGTGCTTCACGAGTTCCACAAATTAATAACTGTTCCAACTTTTTACTCATTTAAAATTTTCACCTCCATATATAGATACGTAAAAAACACTGAATTCCATTTTTATTTTTTTAAAAAAGTTAAATAAAATAAGCCACTTAAAAAGCAGCCTTTAAAAACCTAATAATAATGTTAAAAAAATATTCTAGTTTTAATATAATTCAAATAAGCGCATATGTTCAGCGCCCATTCAAAATACATTCTTACAAAAAAATATCCACTAAATATAATAATTTTATAGCAATATCTGAGTCACTAGAGTATTATATAATTATATTAAAAAATTGTAACTTGGATGTTTTTTCGTGAAAAATACTAAAGTAACAATCACATATTCAGGTAAACTTTAAGTTAAATTAGACGATACTGGCGGCTTAGTGAATGAAGAAATTAAAAACAGAGCCATGGAAGAAATTGCCAACGATATTAATTTTGTTATATTTACCATCTGTTAATTTACTTAAAATTTAACTTATTACAATTTTATTATAATTAACGAATTTTAACTAAGGAGGATATAGTATGAGTATGGATTATGACGCATGCGCGAATTTACTTAAATCAATCAGTCATCCAATCAGGCTTTCACTCGTGAAGGTGTTATCTGACTGTGAAGAAATGAGTGTTGGCTCGATTCAAAAGGTCTTAGACTTACCGCAATCGACTGTCTCACAACAATTAATGAAATTAAAACAAGTAAATGCTGTATCAACACGCCGAGAAGGAACGAGAATTTACTACAAATTGATTGACCACCGTATAAAACAAATCATTGAAATACTATAATACTCGTCATTTATAGAATTCCTTTAGCCGTTACATTGTGGTATTATGAACTAAAGTTCGCTTATCAACTCAATAACCTATGGAGGCTATTATGACAAAATTTATTATTACCGCTGAAAGCGGATCTGATCTACCCAAAGAGCTAGTCGAACGTTACGGTGTACGCATCATTCCTATGCACGTCACAATGGGAGATGAGACACGCCCGGATGGTACTTTCCCAGTTGAAGAAGTCTTTGATTTCTATGAAAAGACTGGCACACTGCCTAAGACTGCTGGAAGTACTCCTGACGACAATGCAAAATGCTTCCGTCAAATTTTTGAGGAATATCCTAATGCACATATTATTCATATTGCATATTCTGCAGTAACAACCGTCTCATTTAACGCAGCTAAAATTGCTGCGGAAGACTTTGAAAATATTCATCTCGTTGACAGCAAAAATGTGGCGATTGGCCAAACTGCCATTATCAAAGCAACTGCTGAATATATTGAAAATCATCCAGACGCAAGTCCTGAAGATATCATTGCCTTTGTTGAAAATATCCGCGAACGTACGCGTTTTATATTTCTACCAAATACATTGTTATATCTAAAAGCCGGTGGACGCGTATCAAACTTAGCTTTTCATGGTGCTGCACTTCTTAATATTCACCCAACCATTGTCATCGAAGATGGTTACTTAGTGTCAGGAAAAAAATACCGCGGTAACTTTGACCGTTGCATTAAAAAAATGATCGCTGATTTCTTTAACACTTATAACATTGATCCAGAAACAGTGATGGTCTGTGGCTCACCGGGTGTGAGTGATGAAAATAAAGATTTAGTGTACAGTCTGTTAAGCCAACACAATGTGAATACAGATCAATGGTTTGACACTGGAGCAGTTATATCAAGTCATGGTGGACCTGGTGCGATTGGTCTTCTAGGAATTGAAAGAGAATAATTACGAAAACAAAACCCACTCAGCCGAGTGGGTTTTATTAGTCTAACTCAGAAAAATCATTCTCAACAAGTTCATTTAATTCATCAATATAAAATTCATCGACAACAATCTCATCACCTTCGACTACAACTACCTGATCTCCAAAAGCATCATATAGAAATTGATTCACGGCATGAATAAAGGCATTGAGTAACGTCCCATTTTCTCGACATGTTTCTGTCACTTCAGTCACGCTGAGTGATGTTTCCTTTACAAGTCGTCTCACAAATTCTTTATAAGTTTGATTTTCATCTACGGGTTGGTCCTTAGCTTCAGTCACTTCACTCACTTCGACTTCAACTTGCTCTTCTTCGAAATCATCTTCGCCTACAAAATCACTAATCATATTCACAACTGAAGATAAGTCTTTTTGTGAATCGGATATTTTTGTTGGATTTAATCGGATAACTTTAGGTTGTTTCTTCGTTGCGACTTCGATTAGTGAAGCATTGTGAGCCATAATTGCTTCAAATACCGCCTTACGGAAGCGACGGCTAAGATTGTCCTCATCGGCCTCAACTCTAATCTGACGCATTTTGTGTTTTTTCCGAATTGTATTTTCTGCTATTTTTAATAAGGATGACATGAAGCGATGATATTTATTCTCAGCAGATGGGTTTAAAGGACGCTTCACAATACGGTAAATAAACCGATTGCGTTTATCACTGCGCGTAGGTCCCTCTTCCCATTTGTCAGAAGTAATAATTTCCCAATAGTTTAAATAGAGGGAAACAATCTCATCTTTATGCTCACCTAGCCAAGGTTTTGTTGTCCTTGGTGTGGTTGATTGCATAATATTTAATTGAACTTGGGTCATGTCGTTTTCCTCACGGTACTTCCCGTCCATGTCCCACCACACTTCTTCTGTCCCGTATTCAGTCAGTCCAAATAACTGACGAAATTCAGGACTTGCAGGTGGTAAGTCTCTTAAAAATTGCTCCATGACAGCACCGATGACATTTAAATCCGATGGTTCAAAGGCTTGTTCAAGTAAATAAGTATCGTAACTTGAATAGGTGTTATAACTAGGTAGGTAATGATAAATAATATGTGTGCGTAAATACTTAAACAAGGCTTGGAACAGGTAATTGTTATCAAAGGCATAAGTCGTTGATCGTCGCATAAATTTCCTTAAGTTTTTTCGTCTCTTTTCAAAGTGGTGTTCTAAAGCTTTCATGACTTCCAAATATAAAGAAGTCACAAGGTCTTGAAACTCACTCGAATAGACTAACTCATCATAATAACGGTCGACTTCAACAAATTCTAGCCAATCAATCCCTTTATCAATTGGTTTCGCAAATTGGATTTTCTCCGGAATCTCATCGGTTACATCAAATATATCTTCAAGATTATTACTTTTCCAATTTTTAATGGCGTCATAACGAATGAATTTCATCGAACACCCTCCTTTCAAAATTATTCTATCTCACTAAGATAAGCAAAAACAGTCATCAAGTCCAGTTGATTTTCAATCACATAATCGATCATTAAAGAACGTGGGACAAGCTGTTGGTATTTTAAATGATTTGTTTCACCTAAGAGTAAGGAATCTTCACGGTCAAAGAAATCATAAAATTGCTGATAAGTCACAAGTGTATCGCGAATTTCCTGCATTGTCCGGTCCAAATCTTTCCCCATTAACGTGGTCGCATGTAGGTCGTTTATTCGAACGCGCTGGCCGGTAAACAATTCAATCATGTAAGCCAGTGTCCGGTTTGCTTTCGAACCTAGAAAAGTGACTAACCACGGGTCCCCTTGATCCGTTAATTGATAATAAAAACCATCTCGGTAGACGATCTTATCTGCAAGATGGTTTAACGTCGAACGGATTTCACCGCTGTAACGAGATTGGTCGTCCCGGTAAAGTATCTCTCGCATTCTTTGTCTCACGATATTGGACACATCTTGCCGATCCCGTGATTCAAAGTAAGCTTCCCCGACTTTCGCAGGCATGACATGAACTTGTTTCTGTTCAAATTCAATGCCCAAAATTCGCCAGACTTTCCCACTTAATAAAATATTGTCCCCAGGTCTTAAGCCTGGTTCTAAGGCAATCGTTCCAATATGTTGCAACTGGTGATAGACTCTTAGTTCCGGTTCTGTAAAGAATTGCGTATAAAACTCAGCCATTCGAAGTAGAGGCTGCGCTTCATACCCAGAAATCAATTCAAAGTTATCGAGTAACTCTAAGTATTCTTTGGACAGCATACTGTCAATTAATTCATTGATTTCCTCTTCCGTAATCTTTTCCCAAACTTTCCCACGTCTTAATTCGGTTAATAAATTAGGTCGCGTTAGCCCATTATGTTCAATGACTAGAGAAATAATTTGATGTGCTAAGACGTCATAAGGTTTATTCACGGCAGGTGTGTTATCCAGTTGCCCTTCCTCTAACAATTCAATTGTCGCTAAGCCTTGAAGTAAACTCCAAGGTTCATTGGCTATAAAGCGCAGTTTATTCACACCCGTTCGCCGTCCACTTCGCCCAATTCTTTGAGAAAGGGTCGACACATTGGGTGGCGCCCCGTATTGAACCACACTATCAACGGAACCAATATCAATTCCCAATTCTAAAGTAGATGTACAAGTGATTGTAAATTTACGTCCGCGACTTTCTTTTGCGAATTCTTCAGCGAATAATCGCGTTTGTTTAGGTAAAGAGGCATGATGAACAAAATACGAACTGAAATTCCGCATATCCGTCTCTGCTCTTTGATTTAAATTAGACCCGATCTTCTCAACTTTATTACGACTATTTGGGAAAACTAACATCGACTCCTTCAAAGAAGCTTGATAAATCACATCCATCTCTTGTTTGAAAGAATGCATATCCCCTTTTGCTTTAGGAAAATAAAACACTTGGTGCTCCTTTTCATTCGCACCTCTATCAACAATGATACTCGTATCGCGTTGATTTTGAAAAAAGCTCTTCAAATTAATGTAGTCATCTTGATTAAGTGTGGCAGAAAGACCTATACAACGTGGTTCTCTTTGTGTATAAGTTGCTAAACGATTTAATAAAGATTGCAATTGTATGCCTCGGTTCTCACCTAAAAAGCTATGGATTTCATCAATAATAATCCAATCTGTTTCAGCGAATAATGTCCGAGCCTCATGTGGTCGTCCAACGAGCATTGCTTCAATGGACTCCGGCGTAATTAACACGATACCATTCGGTTTCTTCAGTAATTTCTTCTTCTTAGACGAATTGGCTTCGCCATGCCAACTCGTAACGGTAATACCCATCTCACTACACAAAGACATCAAGCGTTTGAATTGGTCGTTAATTAGAGCTATGAGAGGTGAGATATACACTATTCGAACGCCCGTATCCCAATCTTCAATACTATTCATCGCAGGTAAGAAGGCCGCTTCAGTCTTTCCTGAAGCCGTCGGTGCAGCAATCACAAAGTTATTTGGACTTTCTTGGGCAAAGGTAATCGCCTTTTTCTGAATAGGTCGCAATTCTTGCCAGCCACTTTGATAAATATACTCTCTTAGTGAGCGGTTCAAACGTGAGAAAGCATCCATATTAAATTACCTCGATGATATCGTCATGATCGTCTTCATCTTTTTCTACTGGTGCGCTTAACTCACCAAATTTACTCTCAAGCGCCTCTGAAGCTTTCACTCCTGGGTTTTGACGCATGATCGCGAGTATTTCCATAAAATCTTTAATGACAGCCCGCGGTGTTAAAAATTCTGCAGCACCTGGTCGGTTTAATTGGGCTTCCATATAGCGAATAATTTCTGCTTCAGGAAAATCTATTTCTATACCGTAATTCACTTGATACACATTGAGTAAGTTTGCTAATAACGTATAAATTTCCTCATTCGTTAGAGGTTTCAAAGCCAAAGCTGTTCGGTCTGTATTGATATATTCAGAATCTAAACTTTCTTCTAATCCGAGTCTTCCTTGAAGAGCTCCGTAACTCGCCATTCCACGGCGTTGGTCGTAAACTGTCTTACGAGTCGCTCCGAAGTTTACAAATAATCCCCGTGCCACATCTGATTTACACTCATTATATATATTTAACACACGCTCGTAATTGCGTTCTCTAGAAATTCCATTCGCTAATTTATATAAATTAACCGCTTCATCAAAATTCACCACAAAGCCACTGTAACCAATATCTAAGAATAACTCAGCCATTGTTTTCAGAGCGTCATACCAATTATCATCTTTAATAATTTGGTTAATCCCAAGCTCTTTTTTACTTTCGGTGACTGTGCGAATATCTCCTCGTAACCAGCGTATTGCTTGAACCGTTAGCTGGCGTTGATTGTTAATTAAGCCGTGATAGTATTTGATTAAAGCTTGGCCTAATTCATAAGATAAGCCGACAGATTTGAAAGAGGTAGTAATATCTAGAATGGTATTTTCAACATCAGTCGCATACTTCGGATCCATCATATCAGCTTGACTGATGCCTTTCCCTGCCCCAACCTTTTGAAAAACAGTCATCAGCCACTCTTCGATAATTGTGTTTAAAACATTACCGGATTGCGCTGTTTTAGTAACTAAATTATTCATAATTTCTTTATATAAGGCAACGGCACTACCATCACTCGCATATAATCGACGGTTCGGTGTTAAATCAACCGTTGAACTCACAAAGTTTTTTTGTTGAGCTAAATTTTGAATGGTTTGTAGCATGAAACTTTTCCCGCTACCAAAATCTCCAACCCAAATTCGCAAATCACTATTTCCTTCTGAAACAGATTCTAAGATACGAATAACTTCTTCCACTTCGTTGCGTCGGCCCACTAATAGATGTTCAATCCCTCTTGTTGGAACGACACCTGCCTCCAAAGCTTTAATAATATTATCTGCGTCTTTACGTCTAACTTTCACCGCCATTAAATACACTCCCTTTTAAAAACTATACGCCCCGATTATAGCATAACACAAGGCTTAAACCAAACGTTTGTTCTGTCTTTGTAGGCGGATTTTTTGCGAATGGAACTGGAGACAAACCAATGATTCATTTGGCTTGAGGTGGAGCAACTTAGGATAAACCGTATCGCCATTTGGCTTGAGTTGGGGTAACTCAGGACAAACCGCTCGACCATTTGGCTTGAGTTGGGGTAACTTAGGACAAACCGCTCATCCATTTGGCTTGAGTTGGAGCAACTTAGGACAAACCGCTCATCCATTTGGCTTGAGTTGGGGTAACTCAGGACAAACCGTATCTCCATTTGGCTTGAGTTGGAGCAACTCAGGACAAACCGCTCGTTCTATACTGGTCCTATGAACGTGGACAAACTGAGCCACACTCATTTCATTCGTGAACTAAGTTTATTTCTGTCATAATAATCGTAGACTCAAAGGTATAAAGACTAAATATTTGTAGACAATCCGTCATACGTTGAAATTTTTAGTGAACCAAAAA
>NZ_JBGQRB010000063.1:0-8742 GCF_045528645.1 Ruoffia sp. FAM 20857 | reverse complement strand
CCCGAATCACTCGATAAACGACCACCTGTATGCGAAATGATGATGTTTGAATTGAATTTTACCTGGTTTTTGTGTAAGCTAATCATGAAGAGAACTCCTTTCTTATGGTTGGTTTAGACACCTTTACCATATCAGAATGGGGTTCTTTTTTCATCACTTAACAGGTAAAAATGAAAAAGTAAATTTAAGCTGCCGTTAGGCAGTTGGCACATGTTTCAACGAAAAGTATGAATTGTTCAGGATCTAAATATTTTTCTAAAATATTTTTAAAAATTGCTACCTAGGTTAATCTAAAAACTCAAAGACGTCTTTACGATCATATAGCTTAAATACCTTTTCAAATAAGAATTGTCCCAATAGACTTGCTACTGTAGGTACAACGAACCAGACGATTATAGCAAGGATAACATTTAATCCGGCATCGATCGAAGCTAAAGGACCTACTATACCAACTAGACCAAAACCTGCTGAAGCTGGAGTCCCTGATACTGAGAACAAGGCTACTGGTATCGCAGATATTATTGCGGTAAAGAAACATGGTAATAAAATGATTGGTTTTCTAAACAAGTTAGGCATCATCATTTTCATAGCACCTAAAGCGATTGCAATCGTTACACCAGATTTGTTGACTTTCCATGAGTTTACGACAAGTACCAAGGTCGTTGCTGCAACACCCATCGCGGCTGCACCAGCAGAAACTGCATTTAATTGAATTGCTACACCAATTGCCACCGTTGAAATTGGTGATATGATAAGAAATGCAAAAGAGCAACTAATCAAAATACTCATCAAAATAGGTTGCAATTCAGTAAAAGTATTAATAATAGAACCGATACCTGTTGTGATATAACTGACATATGGTAAAAGGAAAACACCAATAAGACCAGCGCCACAACCAACAACTATTGGAGTCAATACGATAGCAACTGATCCAAAACTGTCCTTAATCCAAAGAATCAGTAACACTGCTATAGACGCAGTCAACATCGTATTGATGATATCTCCTGTGCCTGCACCTACATATGCCCCAGCTTCAACATTGAACTTGATTACACCGCTACCGATAAAAGCAGCTGCTCCAGTGACCATCATTGTCATTGGTTTAAACCCGAATTGGTGAGCAATCAATGTTCCAATGATCAAAGGCGTTCCTAACTGAAAAATAACTGCTACTTGAGTCAAGGTAACTGCAAAAACATTATCTCCAAAGAATTTTAAAATACCTGATAAAACCGCATTTGATATTAGTCCTATGATAATTCCCAAAGCCGTCCCATTTAACACTTTATTCATAAACATTTTTGGTGATATTTTTTCGTCTGTCATATATTCGCCTGACTTTCTATTCTATATTTTATATCTTTTACTTCTTTTCATGATTCCAATGATAGTCCATATCATGTTTCAATTAAATAATTCAAGTCGTTAAATTAATACCTTATTTTGCTTTTAAAATCTCTTCTTTACAGTGAATCAACTCTGTTAAGAATTTACAATAAGGAGTACTGATACCATACTTTTCACCTTTTTTAGCAACAGCTCCATTAATGAAGTCTATTTCTGTTAAACGATGATTTTTGATTAGATCTTGATACATTGAAGGATAATGTAATCCAATGGTTTCAGGATCGTAGGTCTCTTCAATATGATGAATCACTTCATCTACATCTAATGAAACGTTTTCGTGTTTGGCAACAGCTGCAAATTCGGAAACAATGCTTGTCACTATCTCATGAGCATATTTGCAAGTACCGAAGCCTGTGATATTACAATCTAAGATCGTACATAAACCGTTTAACGTCCCATTAACACAAGCTTTACGATAGATAGAATACCGGATATTATCTGAATAGCTAGCATTTAACCCAGCCTCGGTCAACACATTAGCGATTTCTTCAGCTTTCGCACTTTGCCCCTCTCCAAGATTTTCGAGTTCAACTGATCCAGTTCCAAAGAGTTTAGCTTTACCAGGGCCTTCAAGCCCAGCTGTCCACATTGTGTTACCAATGAAAATATGGTCCAAGCCTACATATTTTTCAATGATCTCTTCATGCCCAATACCATTCAACAGACATAATACATCAGTTCGATCATGGATAATCGGTTTCAATGCTTGCATCATGTCGTCCAACTGCAGTGCTTTAGTAAATAAAATGATAAGGTCCGTTTTAAAGTCGGTTGGGATGTCACATTGCAAAACTGCCGGAATTTTTTCCACAATATCCTTCTCATTGAAATTTGCCTTAAGTCCATCGCGATTAATTGCCTCTACATGCTCTTTCCAACCATCAACCAAGAAAACTTCCTGTCCAGCCTTATGAAGCATTAATCCGAAACGACTACCCATAGCACCTGCACCAGCAATAGTAATTTTCATCATTTTCCTCCTTCTCGCAATAGGTAGAAACTTATAAAAACAAACCCATCTGAGTATTATTAGCCATCAGCTAGTAATAGGATATGAGGATGTTGATAAAACTTTCACCTTGTCGCTTCTGTTTTTGTATATTATATCACAATTAAATTATTTTGAAAGTAGTATTAAGACAAGTTTCAAATTATCAAATAGTATTTGGCCGTATTAAATCTTAATATAATAATCTGTCCCTCAACATAGAGTAAATAACCAGCAAAAAGCAAAGAGTGCCATCACAACCGTATTGTTTTGGCACTCTACGTTACATTTTTAATGGTGTAAATCCTTTAGTCTCACCTAAATTATTTTTGAAATCATATTTTAGAAGAATTATACCTTTTATTCTTTTGTGGTAAAGATATCTTTAAACCATTTTTTGCTAGAATATTCCCATAGTGTTTCGGTTTAAAAGTGTGCCATGGCACTGTCAACTTAGCTTGAATAGTAGTTGCTACTTTTAACAAATCTTCCTGACTAGCATGCCCACTTGCTCCAAATGATACAAACTTAAATTGATATCTTTCTAAAGTTTCCTTCATTTCCTTAAATCTTGGATCATAATCTCCTAATGGCTCACCATTTGAATGCAAATAACTACCACTAGGCAGTGTCATTAATCGATTGAGATGTTTAAAGCTATTCTGAAGGACATAATGAGATGGATTTTGCCGAATATCATCCAGTGTAACTATCTTGGCACTTGAATCATTCAACAACCTATTTTCCTGTGACAAATCTTTTTTTGAACGATTTTTTACCCCACTATACTCATCATCTGTGAAATTATCTTCAAATTCTTCTTTTAGCACATAAAGTAGTAGATTTGGATAAAATGCTCTGAGAATAGTCGCATAAGGTTTCTCTAATATAAGTGGTCGGTCGGCCTTATTTGCTAGCTCGACTAAATTTTTTAATCTTTCGACATTTCGAATATATGGATTCAGAACTAATAACTCTGTACTAGTCTTCAATAAATTTTCAAAATATCTCCTTAAATCGTGCTCTGTTACCAGAACGACTTCGTTTTTCTTTTCCGCTTTTTCCGTAACCGCTTCTTCAATTGTATCGTTTGAATCGTCAAAGCTAAAGCTTGTCCCTTCAATCAACAACATATCTGGTTGCCACTCTTTAGCCTTCTCCACCCATCTTTTAATGGTCTCTGGATGGTCACCATTTAGTCTTAAGTCTC
The DNA here is from genome assembly GCF_045528645.1 of Ruoffia sp. FAM 20857. Classification (NCBI taxonomy): domain Bacteria; kingdom Bacillati; phylum Bacillota; class Bacilli; order Lactobacillales; family Aerococcaceae; genus Ruoffia; species Ruoffia sp. FAM 20857. The sequence continues at coordinate 5,137 of NZ_JBGQRB010000063.1, read as the reverse complement.
CCGAATGAATCACTTTATAACCTGGTGTACCGATAAATAAAGCACTGATACCAACAACATCGTGATCACTCTCATAAGCTACTACTGAAATATCACCGACATTAACTGTTTTTTCATAAACGAATGGTCTAATTGAAGCCATTACGCTCTCGTCTTCACCAACTTTGATTAACTGTTCAAACAATTTTACCGAGTCCTCAGATAGATAGACATCCGTACCCTTTGGTAAAAACCGTAATAAAGCCATATGATCTAAATGCAGATGAGAAATGAAAATCGCAGTGTTTTTTGTACTCTTTGAAACATCAGATAATACAATATCTTTAAATTTACTTGTCTCGAATAGGTTTGGAATTGCTGGAATAAGGCCCGTTACTATACCTGCTTCTAGTGGCGTATAATCATTGTCAAGAGAGGCTGCCGATAAATCCCCGGCAGCCCCAAAATCACAAATGACTCTACTTGTTTCGGTCGCAACTTCTACAATATTTCCACCAATCGTATCAAGCCCATTCCAAAACCTGATTTTAGTCATTTTTACACCATGTTTCTAGTTATTATTGTTTTTTAGTTATTGTCTGTAATAATCGTTTTGGTTTGATCTTCTAGAGATTGTAGTGATTCTTTAACATCAGCTTTATTAGATAATACATTGTCGAGTGTTTCTAACAAGACATTTCTGAATTGTCCAAACCCAACAAATGATGTTTCAGATTGTCCATAGGCAAGTTCTTTGTTTGCTGCTTCGTATTCAGGATGTTCTGCAATGTAATCCTTGTAATCTTGTTCATCTTGAGCAGACTTTCTGATTGGAACATATCCTGTAGCCATAGCCCATTCTGCAGTATTTGCAGGTTCCAATAAGAACTTGATAAATGCCATACCACCGGCTTGTTGTTCTTCAGAAGCCGAAGAGAATATCCCCAGATCATTACCCGCAAAGAGCGTTAATTGTGAGTCATTATAGGTAGGAATTTCAGCAGTTCCCCATTCTATGCCACTTTCTTCAGCAGGTTCTGCAACATGAGATACTCCCGCACTAGATCCAATATAAAGGGCACTTTCATCACGATCAAACGGTCCTGAGAAGTGACCATCTTCTCCGGCAGTACGCGCATAACCTTTATCGATGAGATCCATCACAAATTGCAATGCTTCGACACTTTTATCGCCAGCAATATCAGTTTCTAAGGTTTCTGGTTCTATGAATTTAGCCCCAGCTTGCTTGGCAATCGTTTCATATTCCATTTCAAAAGAATTCTCAAATCCCATTGCAACTCTGTCATCACTGTTAGAAGTCATCTTTTCTCCTAATGCAACAACTTCATCCCACGTTTCAGGCACTTCGACATCATATTCATCTAGAACAGATTGGTTGTAATACATAATCCGAGTAGATTTTGAGAAAGGAAAAGCATAGGTTTTACCGTCATACTTTGAACTATCCAAAAAGCCTGGATAAATATCGTCCAATTCTTCTTGACTAAACCCTGTATCCCCAGTCATCAAATCGTCTAATGCAATTAACAAGCCGTTTTTAGTATAGTCTGGCGCATTTCCCGGTGTAATTTGTGCTAATGTTGGTAAATCGCCAGACGCCCCTGCGGCCATAATCGATTGCTGAAGTGTATCGTAATCTCCTTGATTTTGTTCTACAACTTTATAATCCTCTTGAGAATCATTGAATGCCGCCACTAATTTAGTAATTTCCTCTTGGTGGGGGCCATTCATAGCATGCCAAAAAGTTAATTCAACCGGTGCTTTATTATCGTCATTTGAACCAGAGTCCCCACCGTTAGATGAATTATTACCATTATTGCTACACGCTACTAATGTGAAGGCACTTGCTAATACAAGTGCGCCGCCTACGACCTTTTTGTATCCTGAAAGATTTGTCATTATTCCGCTCCTTATCCTTTAATGCCACTTTTGGAAATCCCAGCAATAATATACTTTTGTAAGAAAATGTAGATCACTACCATAGGAATGATCACTATTGTTGATGCTGCCATCAATAACTGAAATTTTGTTCCTGCTTCTGTCGTAAAAGCTTGTAATCCGACTGGAAGTGTCCGCATGCTTTGTTCGTTTGTCACAATAAGTGGCCAAACAAACGAGTTCCAACTTCCAATGATTTTTAGAACTGCAATCGCTACAATACTAGATTTACCTAAGGGTACCATCACCTCCCATAAGAACCTAAAATCACTCGCCCCATCCACTTTTGCAGCATAATAAATTTCGTTTGGAACGGATTGAAATGTTTGTCGAAGCATGAAAATCGAAAATACACTAGCGAGCCAAGGCACAATCAACGCAAAAAAAGTATTAATCCAACCAAAGCGTGATAGTGTCACAAAGTTTGGAATTAACAATAGTTCACCTGGAACCATCATTGTTCCCATTAAGATTGTAAATATCAGGTTTTTTCCATAGAATTGTAGTTTTGCAAATGCAAAGGCTGCAAATATGGTAGTAACTAACTCTCCGAGTGTTGAAAAAGTGGTAACAATAATACTATTGATCATGTATCTACCAAATGGAGCGGCATTCCACGCAGTCACATAGTTACTGAACTTCCAACTCTTTGGAATCCAGATTGGTGGCATCGCAGTAGCTTCTCCAGCCGTTTTTAAGGATGTAGAAACCATCCAAATAAACGGTAACAGCTTACTAATAGCTCCAATGCCCAACAAAACATAACAAATCGTGAGTTTTATTTTTTGAGTCATTTTAAAAAGGCCCCCTTAGTAATGGACGAATCGCCGATTATAGATCATTTGAATCAACGTGATGATCAAAATAATCACAAACAGAACGACTCCAGCGGCAGCTGCAATGCCATATTGATATTCTGTATAGAACTTTTCATATAAATAATACACAACAGTCAATGTGGATTTAGCTGGTCCAGGACGGCCTTGGAACATGGCATAAACTTCATCAAATACCTTAAAACTATTGATTGTCCCAACAACAGTGATCAAAAAAGTTGTTGGACTCAATAAGGGAATCGTGATATTTGTAAATCGTTGCCATTCTCTTGCACCATCGACTTCAGCAACTTGATAATAGGTTTTGTCAATATTGTTCAACCCAACTAAAAACAATATGATATTGAATCCCAAACTTTTCCAGATAGCCATAATCACTACCGCTAACATGGCGTATTTAGGATCTGTCAACCATGCAATTGGATCTATCCCCAAAAAACTAAGAAAGTAGTTCATTAACCCAAATCTAGTGTGGTAGATCCAGCTCCATACTAATGAAATAGCTACGGTACTCGTGACAAATGGCAAGAAGTAAACTGTTCTAAAAAAACTAGAAAGCCATTTAATTTGATTTAATAAAAGAGCAATCGCAAGTGATAATACGATTGAGACGGGAACTACTCCTATTACAAAAATGAATGTGTTCCGCACAGCTAAATAAAAATTAGGGTCATTGAATATTTTAACGAAGTTATCGAACCCATATGCATTCACGATATTTTGGAAAAAATTATAGTCCGTATAAAAACTCATAGCGAATGATTTATAAATTGGGTAAATATTAAAAATGACCAATATTACCAATGCCGGAAGTAAATAAAGATATGCTTTCAAGGAACTTTTTAAAGTGGGTTTTTGGATCATGTCACGCCTCCTTGATCGCGATTGACTGGCCTGCTTGGTCAAACAAATGAATATCTTCGCTATCAGCTACTACGCTGACTTTATTTCCTAATTCGTAATGGTTCAAAACGTCGCTGATTGTCACCTCTAAGTCACCATTGATTAGTTTCAAGGTACTCTTCTTACCAAATCTTTCCAGGTGTTTCACTGTTCCACTAAAGAGTGCTTGCTCTTCATTAGTAACTGCCCTTAAGTTTTCAGGTCTAACCCCTATACTGACTGCTTTAGCTAAGTCAGAAGGTGAAAAATTCAAACTTGAAGTATTAATGACATCATTAGTAGTAGGTAATATATTGATAACAGGATTTCCCAAAAATTGTGCTACAAACTGATTTTCAGGGAAATCATATAACGTTTGTGGTTCACTATTTTGCTGTATATGCCCATCATTAAGTACCATTACTTGGTCAGAAATACTCATGGCTTCTTCCTGATCATGAGTCACAAACACGGTAGTAATATTAGTTTCTTGTTGAATTCTTCGAATTTCTTCTCTCATCTCGATCCGTAATCTCGCATCAAGATTTGATAACGGTTCATCCATCAATAGAATCTGTGGTTTTTTAGCTAAAGCCCGTGCAATTGCTACCCGTTGTTGCTGACCACCTGATAATTGTTTCGGTTTTTTATGAATATGTTCTGAAATTTGCACGAGATCAGCCAATTCGGTAGCTCTTTTGAGACGATCTGTTTTTTTGACATGTGCAATCTTAAGCGGAAACATAATATTCTCTAAGACAGTTAAATGAGGATATAAGGCATAGTTTTGAAACACCATTCCCACTTTTCATTTAACAGCATCTAAAGCAGTAACATCCTTATCGTCAAAGTAAATATGACCACTATTCGGTTTGATCAACCCTGAAATTAGCATCAAGGTTGTCGACTTCCCGCAGCCACTAGGGCCAAGTATCGACATCAAGGAATGTTCGGAAATCGTGAAATTTAGCTCATGTAGTACTTCTTTATCACCATAGTCCATGGTGACATTTTCAAATCTAACTTGCACGCGATTCACCTCTTAAGATATTTTGTAAGAAAACAACGAATGCTGCATTGTTCATTGGTTAAAGTTTGGCACATTAAGCCTTAAAAAAGTATTCAAAATCCTTTTTGTTTGTAAATTTAATGTAAATTTTTTGGCGATAATATAGAGTTTTAGCCCTTTTTATGCTATGTTATAATGCTATATGTGTTTCCAATTGTAAGTCTCTCAATTCTGTTTTATTAGCGGTATTTTATCGCCTTTCTCTCTCTATGTTTTACCCTTATCATCGCTTACTAAATAGGATTAAGATCTTTTATTTCTTTGCTTCTTTATTAAATTAATGGCCAATCGAGTAGGAGACTAGCCATTATTTGACTAGTCGACCTCTCACACCACCGTGCGTACGGTTCCGTACACGGCGGTTCAATACCTTGCGTAAGCAGACTCTACCAATTCGCTTAGTGGAACTAAG
>NZ_JBGQRB010000062.1:0-8787 GCF_045528645.1 Ruoffia sp. FAM 20857 | reverse complement strand
GTGTCATCGATTGCACACAAACGGAACACGATTCCACGGAAATCCTTACACTACCGAACACCGTTGGAAGTATTTTTGAGTTACTTAGATGAAGCAGTTTTGTCTAGCTTAATTTGACAAATCAAACAATCATAAAAGGTGTTGAGCGGAAGAAAATCATTCTTTCGCTCTTAATTTTTAGGGAGGATTTTTTCATGATTGAAATCAAAAATTTAGAAATTAAGTATGATGATTTTGTAGCAATCGATAATATAAGTTTTACTATTGAAGAAGGTGAGTTTTTTACTTTGCTTGGACCTTCAGGATGTGGAAAGACGACAACACTACGTTCAATAGCAGGTTTTCTTACTCCCAGTCAAGGAGAAATTAAAATTCACGGAAATAATATTATTCCGATTCCAATTGAACAAAGAGACATAGGAATGGTATTTCAATCCTATGCGTTATTTCCTACGATGACAGTTTATGACAATATAGCATACGGGTTAAATGTTGATAAGCTACCGAAACAAGAAATTCAAGTAAAAGTAGATGAGTTAGCAAAGCTAGTTGAACTAGATCAAAGTCACCTTCATAAGAATGTTTCTGAACTTTCAGGTGGACAACAGCAAAGAGTAGCCATTGCTCGTGCCTTAGCAAAAAATCCTAAAATTGTCTTATTTGATGAACCACTTTCAAATTTAGACGCTAAATTACGTAAACAATTAAGAAGTGAATTGAAACGAATCCAAAGTGAGACAGGGATGACAGCAATTTACGTGACACATGACCAAGAAGAAGCTCTTGAATTATCCGATCATATAGCAGTTTTTAATAATGGAAAGATTGATCAAATAGGAACGCCAGAAGAAATCTATAATCAATCAAAAACGGAATTCGTTTGTAAATTTATTGGAGAAGCAAATATAGTTGGAAATGAATTGATGTCTAAGATCAATGAACAGCTTGGTGAAAATCAACAGTTTGATTTATCAAAAAAACATTATATTCGGGAAGAAAAAATCAAATTGTGGCGCACTAATAGCGAGGAAGATTCAGTAGCGTTAAAAGCGACAGTTTCTCATATACAATTTGCAGGAAAATTTTTAACTTATACATTAAAAAGTTTTGGGACCATTTTTAAAACGATTGAAAAGCAAGATGGGAATCAGACAGATTTTGCACAAGATGAAGTAACAATATTTATACATCCTAAAGATATTCTGGAGTACGAGGTGAGTTTATAATGGCATCAGTTACAAGAAAGAAGAATTTTTTACAGCTACTCCCAATGATATTGTTAATTCTATTTATATTATGGTTTTTATTAACTTTTTTATTTAATCCTATATTTACGATAATGAAAGATACATTTTGGGTAGATCGACAGTTTACAACAGATGCGGTGTCGAAAATATTGCGTTCGAATAGGGCTGTAACAGCGGTTATGAACTCTGTGATTTTAGCAATTGTGTTAACTTTTACAATAAATATTGTAGGTACCTTTATTGTTTTGGTGACAGAATACTTTGATATAAAAGGAGCCGCTATTTTAAGAATTGGCTTTATGTCGACACTCGTTTTTTCGGGCTTAGTATTAAACAATGGTTATTTATATGTTTACGGACAGAATGGTATTTTAACAAAGTTACTGCTCTCAATTAATCCCAATCTTGATCCACAATGGTTTACGGGATTTCCAGCAGTAGTGTTTGTAATGACTTTTGCCTGTACATCAAATCACATGTTGTTTTTGAGAAATGCTGTAAAAGGATTGGATAGTAGTGTCATTGAAGCAGCAGAAAATTTAGGGAGTAGCCAGTGGCAAATATTAAAGAGTGTTGTCATTCCAATGTTGAAGCCTGTACTAATTACACTGACAATCATGTCATTTCAAATTGGACTGAGTGCGATGTCAGCACCTCTAATGGTAGGTGGAAGTTTCCAAACAATTTCACCTCTAATATTGACATTTTCTCAACGCCCAGCTTCCCGTGACATCGCTGCTTTACTTTCACTAGTTTTAGGTTTAGCTCAGATCGTATTACTAATCGTGATGACATACAACGAAAAAAAAGGGAATTACTTATCAATTTCTAAAACAAAAACGAGACTAATAAAACAAAAAATTAACAATCCAATATTAAATACTGTAATTCATATAATTGCATATGTTCTATTTATAATTTATGTTCTTCCTTTAATATTAGTAGTATTGTTTAGTTTTATGGATACACAAGGCATTACACAATCAATATTATCGATGGACTTCTTTACATTAGAGCATTACCAAAGTATTTTGAGTGATGCAGGCAACTTACAACCTATATTAACCAGTTTTACATTCTCTGGTATTGCGGCTGTTGCTTCTGTAATCTTCATGTTAGTTATAGTCCGTTTAGTTATGACTCATCGAAAAAATAATTTTTTCGAAGGTATTGAGTTAGCATTTTATATACCTTGGTTACTACCAACATTACTAATCGCACTAGGAGTAATTCTAGCTTACGATGAACCGTCTGCTTTGCTTTTTGGTAATTTAGTAGTCGGAACATGGTGGGTATTACCAGTTGTATATTTAATTATGATGCTACCCTCAACTTTAAGGTATTTGAAGAGTGCATACTACTCTTTCGATCAAAACCTAGAAGATGCCTCACGCGTACTTGGTTCATCAGGTTTCAGGACATTTTGGCAAGTAATATTTCCAGCTTTATTACCAACAGCCTTAGCCTTAATTGCTTTGAATTTTAACAGTTATTTAGCAGATTATGATTTATCCGTTTTCCTATATCAACCAGGGAGACCGACGCTAGGGATTGCCATTAGGGAAAATGCAGCACCTGGAGCAAACGTTGATGCAGTTGCTGTAAACTTAGTTTACTCAGTGCTATTAATGGTTGTGAGTTCATTAGTACTTTACTTTGTTTATGGACGAGGTACACGAGTTGGGGAGAAACGAAGTGGTTTCGTAAGAGCATCGAATAGAAAACGAGGCAGAAAATGATAAATAATAGATTTCAATACCACTTAAACAAGTATCCTTTTTTAATAATGTCTCATCGTGGCTTTTGGGGAGGCAATATTATTCAAAACACAACTCAATCTGCTCAATTAGCTTATGCAGCTGGAGCTGATATTGTAGAAATTGATATTTGTCGATCCAAAGATGGAGTTTTTTATCTCTTTCATGATGGTGGGGAGTTAGACTTATTAGGTATTAACAAGCCTTTTTGGAAATTTAATTCTGACTTTATAGATAGCGCTTCGGTGTTAAATTCATTAGGTAACCCATCAGGTTATCGAATACAAAGGTTGTCTGAATTTTTATCATGGCTCCCGAATGATAGATTAGTTAATATTGATCGTTCATGGCATTATTGGGAAGATAAATCATTTTTTTCACTGATACACAATTCTGGGAAAAGTAAATCTCTTTTACTCAAAAGTCCAGTCAATAATAGGTGGCTTACTTCATTCGAAAGAAACGCCGGTGATCTTGCTTTTATGCCAATTGTTAAAAGCCACGAAGATGTAATAAGTGTATTAGGATATGACAATTTGAACACAGTTGGAATGGAATTAGTTGTAAAATCAGTCGATAGTGAATTATTAGATAAGAATTTTATTAAAATACTCAAAAACCATGGGTTCTTTTTGATGGCAAATGCTGAGAAACTAGGTGAAAATTTCAATTTATTTGCCAACTTTGATGATGACATGGCATTACTTGATTCATTAAATTCTGGTTGGGATGCATTTATTTCTCGGAACATCGATGTTATACAAACTGATTGGCCGAATTTCTTGACCGACTATCGGATTAAGATTGAAAAAAATGACAAATATTTGGAAGAACAAGAGAGTTTTAAAGATTACAACGGCCTAGTTGATCCACAAAAGTTACGCCCACTACTTGGGGAAAGTTATAGCAACCAAGCTGCTTTTAAATCAGTAGTTGATTTAGTGAACGAGTGGCAAATGAAAAGAGCATTAGCTGAGTTAACTAAACTGGAAAAGTCAGAAACGACAGCCATTGATGCATTAAGATTCAAAGCGGAAATATATTTTGTCTATGAAGCACATTCAACTTTAATGAAAGTTATTGATAAGCTTCTAGGGGTTGAACCAGATGATTTACAAGCGCTTTGGTTAGGAGCAATTAGTCGAATAGCCAATAATGAACAAGAAGAAGCTCAAGTTTATATAGAAAAATTATTAAACTATCATCCAAAATGGGCTGAGAAATTACAAAAATATTTAGAAATAATTTCTGAGTACTCAAACTTAAAGCATGTAGTTTCCGATTTAGAAAAATTAAACTCATTAGATGTGATTGCAATTTATGGATATGGATTAACTGATAAAGGAGAAATTCCACGTATTCTAGAAAATCGGCTCCTAAAAGGTTTGGAATTATCACAAGCTTTCCCTGAAGCAAAAGTGATAGTGAGTGGTGGTGCAGTCACAACACCGTTTAATGAAGCAGAAGCAATGACATCCTTTTTAATTGAACATGGTGTGTCTAAAGAGCGTATAATTATGGAGCCTTTAGCGAAAGATACCGTTGGAAATAGCGTTATGATAGCTCCAATATTAAAAGAATCACGTTTTGAAAACTGTAGTGTAGTTACTTCGGTGACACATTTACCTCGAGCAATTTTGAGTTTAATCGGAGCTTTAGATTCCGTAGATTATACTTTAGATATTTACGGCTCTTCAGCTGAAGAGATGATAATTGATATACCACAAAATGAAAGACGCTTAACTTATAGTACTCTGTTTAGAGCCTTGGAACTATATACTAAAAATGATTTGGAAAGTGTGAGATTTAATGACAGTAACTTTTAATGAAGAAGGAAAATTTCGTATTGCTCAGGTAACGGATGTTCATTTAAATCATTATCCTTTTGATGACAATGATGAACAAATTTTATCTGATATATTTAATGCAATTCAACATATTCAACCGGATTTAATAATGATTACAGGAGATTTTAGTAATAGTTATAATAATCCAGAAGAACTTGGAATAATGACTGGCTTTTTTGAATTTCTTAATAAGTTTGATATACCAAAGGCAATCACTTATGGAAATCATGATACAGAATTTGAATTGAGCCGACAGGACGCAGAAAAGTTGTTTAACAAAGTCGTTAAAAATAAAGTAATTCGAAAACATGAAAAAATAGTAGGAGATTTAACTCAATATGTCATTGAAGTTAATGATGCGAGAGGCTTTTTAAATCGCGTACTCTATGTAATGGATACTGGACATGTGGCTCCGGGCCCGATGAAGACTAATGATTGGATTTTACCAAAACAAGTAGAGTGGTTTAGAGAAGCGAGCAAGGAATATAAAGCGCTCAAAGATAATCTGTTATTTATTCATATTCCTATACCAGAATACTTGAGAGCAAAGGATCAAATTGTTAGTGGCACTTTATTGGAACCAGATCAATTGATATCAACAAGTCGAGTAAATACAGGGCTATTTTCTGAATTACTTTTTTCAGATCAAATATATGGAGTGTTTTGTGGACATAACCATTTGAACAACGCAGAACTGCTTTGGGAAGGAATTCATCTTTTCTATGGAATGTTTAGTGGTAAAGAAGAGAAGGCTGGGGATTTTCGTGGTATACGATATATCGATTTAGCTACTGATGATTCAGTTCAATCTGAATGTGTATTTTATAAAGATTTGTAATAAGTGAGCCTGCTTTGTAGCAGGCTTTTTTCATTATAGAAATTTTGAATGAAAAGGGTAGTATTGTGGGTTGTGGGGCGTCGTGAGCTAGCACCACGCTACGCAAGCTCATTTTCGGACCGTCGCGGAGTTCACGACGCACCGCACCAAGTCGTCATATTCTATTTTCCGAGGCGCTGGGCGTATATTTTTCCGCAATACTTGGTATAATAGGTATAGAATGCAAGTTAGAGAGGTTTTTATATGGTAAGAATAGGGGTAGTTGGCAGTATTTCCACGGATTTTGTCGTAGAGGCGAGTCGCCGGCCTGAGCAAGGTGAGACGGTTTTTGGAGATTCATTTGAAACATGTTTTGGTGGTAAAGGTGCGAACCAAGCAGTGGCGTCTGCGCGTTTAAGTGCCGATGTATCAATGATTGGCGCAGTTGGCGATGACGAGTTCGCGGATCGTTTAGTGACAAATTTAAAAAATGAAAACATAAATACAGACGCAGTTCAAAATGTGAGCGGTGTGCCTTCCGGATCGGCGATCATCACTTTAGTTGAGCGAGACAACTCGATTATTTACGTTGCTGGTGCAAATGACGAGGTCAAGCCAGAAGATATTTCAAAAGCGCTAGTGAAAAGTTTTGATATTGTGCTTGTTCAAAATGAAACACCAGTTGAAACCATTGAGCAATTAATTGATATGTGTAATGAAGTTGATACGCCAATTATACTCAACCCTGCACCCGCACGTGAAATGAGCGAAGCTTACATTGCTAAAGTAGACTATCTGACTCCGAACGAATCCGAGTTCAAGGTGCTATTTCCCGAGGAGACGATGGAAAATATTTTACAAAAATATCCTAATAAAATTATCGTCACTTTAGGAGCTGAAGGAGCGGTCTTCTTCGACGGAAAATCACGTCAGTGGATTCCGGCGGTTGATGTGCCGGACGTGGTCGACACAACTGGAGCGGGTGACACATTCAATGGGGCGCTAGCGTTTGGAGTAGCTTCAGGCTTGGCTTTAGAAGAGAGTGTGCAGTTTGCGAATTTAGCTGGCTCGCTTTCAATCACTAAAAAAGGCGCCCAAGCAGGGATGCCGACCTTAGAAATAATGCGAGAACATAAAGAATTTAACACAAAATGGAAATTTGGAGGAGAAAAATAATGACAATTAAAAAAGTAAGTGACTCACGTGTGGTGCAGACGCACTTGATTATGCCTGGGGACGGGAACCGTCACAACACACTTTACGGCGGAAATTTAATGCGCATGATTGATAACGTATCAGCGATTAGTTTCACAAGACATACGCGTTCCCTTGGTGTAACTGCTTCGATGGATGTTTTGAATTTTATTAAACCATTACCCGTATCGAATTCGGTGTGCATCGAAACGATCGTCTCGGGTGTTGGCAAACGCTCAGCAGAAATTTTCGCGAAAGTCATCGGAGAGGATCTAGCAACCGGCGAACGCTATTTAGCTGCCACAGCCTTTTTAACATTTGTGGTCGTGGACGAAAATGCGCCAGACATCCCGCAACTTGAAGCGGAGACTAAAGAAGAGCGCTACATAATGAAAGGTTACGCAGAGCGTCGTAAGAAACGTTCAGAAGATCGCCTGGCAGATCGTGAATTTCAAGAAAATATTTCAATTGAATTCCCTTGGGGATAAGAAAATAGAGTCAAAGCACAACTGCTTTGGCTTTTTTATTTGGTTGCGGGGCGTCGTGAACCGGCACGACACTCCGTAAATTGACTTGCGTAGCGTCGTTTTGACTCACGACACTCCGCATTCGCGAATACGGCGCATCGTACTCACCCACGACGCTCCGGAAACTGATTTGCGGTACGTCGTACCAGCTCACGACGCACCTTAACCAGCTTAATCCAAATTTATTTCAAAAATCTGCAAATAAAATAATGGAAATGCCCATTTTTTACGTATGTATATATAAAAGAAAAATATACTGGAGGTAAACACATGGACAAACCGTTTGAATTGCAATTTTATGAATGCTTAAATGAAAGGTGCGAACTACCGACTTCTGTCAAAAACAGACTAGCCAGACAACAAGTCGGTTACGAAGGACACTTAGATTTTATTAATATACTGAGGGATAATCTCCCCGGACATTTTGTAATATTAAATGATATTTTCTATAAATTGCCTTATAAATTTACTCAAATTGATACGATTTTAATTACAGTTCATGCGATTTACCGATTTGAAGTGAAAAATCTACTCAGTGAATTTACGTATAAGGAAGGTTTTTGGTACCGAAAAGGTGAGCGACTGTCGCGCAACTTCTTTACCCAAGTCAAACGAGCGGGAGAAATTTTTGAGGAAATTATTCAAAATGATGGACTTTATTTGCCTGTGGAATCGCAACTGGTGTTTATCAATGAGGACGATACGGTTAAAATTTTCGATCAGGAAAATGTCAGCCCCTATTTAATGCGGTGGGAACTGCGATCATATTTGAAAAAAGTGGTTGAAGATAGCCGAGGAGGTTCGATGAATCCGAAAGAAGTCGCAAAGTACTTAATGAGCAAAGCAACTGAAGGGCATTTAGTCAGTGAGGTGATGGACAAGAAATTGCGCGCCTTAGCGCGGAGTGGTATCCTGTGTGAAAATTGTGATAGCTGGCGAGTAGATGTGATATCGCGACGCTATCATATATTGTGTAAAAATTGCGGGCGCCAAGAACCAAAACAAAGAGCGGTTCTGCGCACGATTTGTGATTATGGCGTTTTGTATTACGAATGGCCACTGACGAAAAGTTCGGTGACTGAATTTATTGGCGAACCAAGTCTGGAGTATATTATTAAGCGGACTTTACGAAATTATTTTGAATTACATTCAAAAGGGAAGGCATCCACTTATGTCAACCCGGCAAAACGCATGAAGTTTGCCTTTAAAGATGAGGAATTTAGATATTATTCAAAATAGGGCGTCGTGAAGTCGCGCGATGCTCCGGAAACTGATAAAGCCCATATAATTGTGTAAAAGTAAAAAACCATAATAATCTCTTTGGTACAATGTAGTTGACAGACAAACATTGAAAGGAAGATTATTATGGCTCAATTAAATATTACCTTAAATTTAGAA
>NZ_JBGQRB010000061.1:0-9033 GCF_045528645.1 Ruoffia sp. FAM 20857 | reverse complement strand
GTAGATATTCTCCTTATGTTATTTGGTGGTACTTTTAATATAACGAATATCTGCGTCTTTTAGAAGACACAAAGATAGGGTTGATGACATTTTAATTTTTGTCATCAACCCTATTTATTGTAGAACCGTTTTTATTTTGTGAATTTTTATTCTTCTAAGTTAGCAAAACTTTCATTAATGATATCACGTAAAGTATTTGCAGAATGGTTCATACGATCTTGTTCTAATTCATTTAAAGGAATTTCAACAGTAGAGATAATACCTTTTCGACCTATCACCGCAGGCACTCCGATATAAACGTCCTCTTGACCATATTCACCATCTAAATATGCAGAAACAGGGTAGATAGAATGTGTATTATCTAGGATAGCACGACAGATGGCAGTTAAGGAAGCAGCAATTCCATAATATGTTGCTCCTTTGCGTTTTATGATTTCATAAGCAGCATCACGAACTTTAAAGAATACATTGGCTAAAGCTTCCTCATCTGTTCCAGGATGACCTTTAATCCATTCGTAAATTTGTAAGCCACCAATATTAGCATGAGACCAAACAGGAAATTCCGTATCACCATGTTCACCAAGAATATATCCATGAACATTACGAGCATCAACATCCACTAATGAAGCAATTTCTTGACGGAAACGAGCGGTATCTAAAGACGTTCCTGAACCTATGACACGCTCTTTAGGGAAGCCACTGAATTTCCATGTTGCATAAGTCAGAATATCTACGGGGTTTGTCGCTACTAGAAAGATACCATCGAAACCAGATGCAACAACTTCTCCAACGATAGATTTAAAGATTTTTAAGTTCTTATTAACTAAGTCTAAACGAGTTTCACCCGGTTTTTGGGCAGCTCCCGCAGTGATGACAACAATATCAGCATCGTGACAATCAGAATATTGGGCTGAATAGATTGTTTTAGTTGAATGGTAAGCTAAGGCACTCGATAAGTCCATCGCATCTCCAACAGTTCTATCTGTATCGATATCAATAATACCTAATTCTCGTCCAACACCTTGAAGAGTTAATGAGAATGCAAAACTTGAACCGACCGCGCCGTCGCCTATTAAAATAATATTATCTAATGTTTCTGTCATAATAAAAATCCCCTTTCATTATGTGTTCAGTATATCACAATTAAAACCTATGACTCAATACTAATTATAGTTTAAACGTTTCCAAATTGAAAATAATTCAAACTCAGGATTTATAAGTAGGTTTGTGATATACTACCGAAGAGATTTTATTAAGAAATGATAGGTGATAAAAGTGAAGTTAATAATAGGTTTAGGCAATCCTGGTAGCAAATATAACGGCAGCCGTCACAATATTGGCTTTGATGCTATTGATGAAATTTTAACACGTCATCAATTAGAAATGACCGAACAAAAATTCAGATCAGACTATACAATTTGGCATCGAAATGGAGAAAGAGTTCTGCTAATGAAACCTTTCACATACATGAATCTTTCTGGAGAAGCTTTACTGCCAACAATGAGCTATTATGGTATTGATATAGATGATATTTTAGTTATTCATGATGATTTAGACTTGGATCCTGGACGCGTTCGTTTCCGTAAAAAAGGCAGTTCAGGTGGCCAAAATGGGGTCAAAAGTATTATCGACATGTTAGGTACGAATGAATTTAAGCGTGCCAAGATTGGTATCGGTCGTCCTCAAGGTGGTTGGAAAGTCGTTGACCATGTATTGGCGCGATTTACAGCCGAAGATCGGATTTTAGTTGATGATGCAGTTGACCAAACTGTGGATGCCATTGAAGCTTGGCTTGATGGCAAGGATTTCCAACACGTTATGAGTGAATATAATAAGTAAGATATGGTAGAATAAGATTACTATAGATATGGATTAAAGGGGGTCAGTTACTGAGCCCCTAAATCCGTATTTATTCTTTTAATAGAAAGGAGCAGATATAAAGAATGACAACAATGTATACACAACCCTTTAGTCCAATGATTAATCAAATCAACAATTCAAAAGATTCGGATGCCAAACTCCTTACTGGCCTGGACGATAGTGCGCGTTCTATATTTATTGCTCAACAATATTTGAATCAACCACAACAATATTTAGTCATTGAACCGAGACACAAACAACAAAATGAATTATTTGAAGATTTAGTAAGTTTATTGCCGGATGTTCCGGTATTGTTATTCCCTAATGAAGAGTCATTAGCCGTGATGTATTCAATTTCATCGATGGACAATACTGCTGATCGTGTTAAAGCATTAAACGCATTAGCTAGCGGAAAGCCATGCATTATCGTTGCATCTTCAGGTGCTCTACGCATGAGGCTCACACCAGTTGAACGTTGGAAAGATGCTTTAATTACAATGGGAATTGGGATGGATATTGAAAGAGAGGACTTAGAAAAGTTATTCAATCAATATGGTTATCGCCGTGAAGGGATGGTTCAATCACCTGGTGAATATAGTATTCGCGGGAGTATCGTTGACTTCTATCCCTTAAACGCAGATCACCCAGTTCGATTAGACTTCTTTGATACGGAATTAGATTCTATCCGACTATTCAATGCAGAAACGCAAGAATCGATGGAGAATATTGAACAGACTGAATTTTACCCCGCCAAAGATGTCATCTTTACACCCCGTGATCAAAGAGGCATCTTAGACAAATTAAAGAAACATTTGGATAAACATCTGAAAAAAATTGAAGATGAAGAATTAAAATTGCAATTAAAATCCGTTCAAAAGGAACAGTTTACTTTATTAGAACAAGGAGAGCCTTTAAAATATGCTAATGCCTACTTAGGTTTCTGGGATAAAGAAGGCACGTCACTCATTGATTACTTGCAAAATGATGCACGGCTCATCGTTATGGAGATGGGGCGAATTCAACAAAATGAATTTCAAGCCATTGAACAAGACCAATTTTGGATTGAGCAAGAAATCAGTAAAGGACAGCTTTTACCAGGTGTTTCAATTCAATTGGAAGCCTATGAAGAAATTCGCCAATCAAGAAGTAAAGTAGCTGTCCAATATTTTTCATTGATGCAAGGTGGCTTAGCGAATATTCGTTTCTCAGATGTCTATGCCTTTCAATATCGAAGTATGAACCAGTTCTTCCATCAAATGCCACTAATTAAAGCAGAGATGGAACAATGGTTGAAGCAAGAGAAATTAGTCCAAGTGACCGTATCAACAAATAAAGATGCTGTTAAAGCATTGAATTTATTTGAAGAATATAATATTCACCCAACAGTTATCCAAGAGGGAGACGAACCTCAAACAGGGGCCATCAATATCGTTACGACGTCATTAGCCAAAGGGTTTGAATTACCAAACGAAAACTGGGTTGTAGTCACTGAACTTGAATTATTCAATCAATTAAGACGTAAGAAAGCAACATCACAGGGCTTATCAAACTCAGAGCGAATTAAGAGTTATAACGAATTAGACGTTGGTGATTACGTTGTCCACTTAAGTCACGGAATTGGGCGTTATGTCGGTATAGAAACGATGGAAATAAGTGGCGTTCATAAAGATCTAGTTGCGATTGAATATGAAGATAATGCTCGGGTCTTACTCCCAGTTGAAAATATTAATCAACTACAAAAATACGTCGCTTCAGAGTCGAAACAACCGAGATTAAACAAACTAGGCGGAAGTGAATGGAAGAAAACAGTTAGAAAAGTTCAAGCGAAAGTTGAAGACATCGCTGATGAATTGATTACCTTATATGCAGAACGCGAAAAACGAAAAGGTTATCCATTTACTCCAGATACACCTGAGAAAAAAGAATTTGAAAATGCCTTTCCGTATGTCGAAACAGCTGACCAATTAAGAAGTACGAAAGAAATTAAAAAGGATATGGAAAAAGATAAACCAATGGACCGTTTACTTGTAGGAGACGTTGGTTATGGGAAGACTGAGGTAGCGATTCGAGCGATTTTTAAAGCCGTTATGGATGGTAAACAAGTAGCCTTTTTAGTGCCGACAACGATACTTGCCCAGCAACATTTTAACTCGATTCAAGAACGCTTTAGTGATTGGCCCTTTGAGATAGGTATGTTAAGCCGATTTGTCTCACGCGCAGAACAAACTAAGAATATTAAAAAAATCAAATCGGGCGAGTTATCTATTATTGTTGGGACGCATCGATTGCTTTCAAAAGATATAGAATTTAATGACTTAGGCTTATTAATTGTCGATGAAGAACAACGTTTTGGAGTGAAGCATAAAGAGAGACTAAAACAATTGAAAGCCGATGTAGATGTACTAACATTAACTGCTACACCAATTCCAAGAACTTTACATATGTCTATGATTGGTGTGCGCGACTTATCACTGATTGAAACTCCGCCCCAAAACCGATTTCCTGTACAAACTTATGTAATGGAATTGAATGCAGGTGTTGTAAAAACAGGGATTGAACGTGAGTTAGCTCGTGGTGGGCAAGTCTTTTACTTGCATAACCGTGTCGCAACTATTCATCAAAAGGCTGAAGAAATTTCGAATCTCGTACCAGATGCGAGAGTGGCTGTCGCTCATGGGCAATTATCAGAAGTAGAATTAGAACGTGTCTTAGTCGACTTTATTGGTGGAGAATATGATGTCCTAGTAACAACAACCATCATAGAAACAGGGGTAGATATACCGAACGCAAACACCCTATTTGTTGAAAATGCGGACCATATGGGCTTATCAACTCTATATCAACTTAGAGGGCGTGTAGGCCGTACGCACCGCTTAGCCTATGCATATTTAATGTATGAGCCATTTAAGCAACTCAATGAGATTAGTGAGAAGCGTTTAAATGCTATTCGTGAATTTACTGAATTAGGATCCGGCTTTAAGATTGCTATGCGAGATTTGTCTATTCGTGGAGCAGGTGACTTACTTGGTAAGCAACAATCCGGCTTCATCGATTCAGTTGGATACGATCTTTATACGCAAATGCTTAAAGAAGCGGTGGATTCTCGACAAGGTCATGGTGCGAAAACCTTTGGTGAAACGAATTCATTCGAATGGCAAGTCAATATTGATGCCTATATTCCGGGCGAGTATATTGATGACGATATCCAAAAAATCGGTGTCTACAAATCTATTCAAAACATCAGTTCTGAAGAAGACTATCGTAGTTTGCAAGATGAGTTGATTGACCGATTTGGTGAATTCCCAGATGAAGTATCTGACTTGTTAGATATCGCTTTAATTAAACACTACAGTATTGAAGCAGGGATTGTATCATTTACACGTAAGCGTCAAGAAGTCATTGCCACGTTTAATGAAGAAGCCACGAAGCATCTTCAAGGAGCGAACATATTCCAAGCTTTACAAAATGTCCAGCTGCAAGCTAAAGTACAAATCAATAAAAATAAATTAGAAGTCAGCTTA
Source organism: Ruoffia sp. FAM 20857 (assembly GCF_045528645.1). Lineage (NCBI taxonomy): Bacteria > Bacillati > Bacillota > Bacilli > Lactobacillales > Aerococcaceae > Ruoffia > Ruoffia sp. FAM 20857. The sequence goes on along the minus strand of NZ_JBGQRB010000061.1, from coordinate 3,652 downwards.
AATGTATATAATAAAGATAATGATCAGTGGCTATCTGCGTTGATTAATTTCACAAAAGATACGGCTGATGTCTTAAATCAAGTAACACAGGAGGTGTAAAGATGCGTCTAGACAAATTTTTGAAAGTCTCTCGTTTAATTAAACGTCGAACTGTTGCTAAAGAAGTAGCAGACCAAGGACGGATTACAATTAATGGTAACATTGCTAAATCAAGTTCAGCAGTTGCAGTCGGAGATGAGTTAACGATTCGTTTCGGGAATCGACTCATGACCGTTGAAGTTAATGAATTGCAAGAATCAACTAAAAAAGAAGATGCTCAAAATATGTACAAAATCATTTCGGAAGAACGGTTAGAGCAGTAAAATTTAATCGAATCAGTTCACCAAATTTTATCAATTAGATTGGATATTTGAGAGAAATACTGTTATACTCGGATATGAATAAGGGGTGAAACGCGTGCAACAATCGAAAACAAATAATCATAGAAAAAATGAGAAAATTGTGTATCTTCCGAATCAACGGGGACAACATCGGAATGGTTCTGCTGACCCCGCTGAAGTAAACAATAAACCTAAAAAAACGTTTAAAGTGCAAACGTTAGGTGTTCTAGCAATAGGTATTATCGGAGTAACACTAGCCGCTGTCCCTCTCGTGCAAGCATATCTGGAATCAGATGCGTTAACACAAGAGTTAGCTACTGCAAAAGAACTGGAAAAGGAAGCAATGCAAGAGAACATTCAGGCACAAGAAGAGTATAAACATATGCAAGATCCTGAATACCTCGCAGATGTTGCAAGACGTGACTATTATTATAGTAAACCAGGTGAAATTATTTTTGATTTAGAAGATAATCAAGAATAATCCCTTACTCATTACAATAGATAGAAAATCAAGGAGGAAATTGTAATTAATGTCAGTTGAAGTAGGTCAAAAAGTTTCAGGTAAAGTCACAGGTATAACAAATTTTGGTGCATTTGTTTCATTACCAGAAAATAAATCAGGACTCGTTCATATTAGTGAAGTTTCAGATGGATTTGTCAAAGATATTAACGATATCTTATCAGTAGGCGATGAAGTCACAGTTAAAGTTCTTAAAATCACCCCAGATGGAAAGATTAACTTGTCAATTCGTAAAGCGAATGAGCAAGCACAACCAGATCAAGCAGCTACAAGACCTGCACCTTCACACGATAAAAAACCGAGTGATCATAAAGGGCAAAGTCACAGTAATAAAGGGAGCTATAGCAAACCAAACCACAGTTCAAATAGCAGACCACAACAAAGTAGAAGCAACAACAGTAACAATAGTGGTGGGAATGACTTCGATTCATTAATGAACCAATTCCTAAAAGATAGTGAAGATAACTTATCATCTTTACGTCGTAATACAGAAGGTAAACGCGGTGGTCGTGGAGGCCGTCGTAACTAATTCACTTTTTAATTTAACAAGAGCGGACACCATTGCAATATGGTGCCCGCTCTTTTACTGTAAACAGATTCATGCGTGATATCCTTAAGAGGAAGAATCAAATGACCTTTCATTTGAAAAGAATAGGATACTCATGAATTACTTATTTAATATGTTCAATTTTCTTATGTGGTAATATAATGATGACTTTCGTTCCGTCACCAAGTTCGCTTTGATATTCGATAGTTCCTTCGTGGATATCAATAATACGTTTAACAATCGCTAAACCAAGCCCATTACCTGAGCTAAAGCGACTACCGTCCACTTGGAAGAAACGCTCAAAAATAATATTTAACTTCTCTGAAGGAATACCAATCCCCGTATCTTCGATAATAATTTCAACCGAATCTTTTGAGTCTTTTAGATGCACGATGATTTGTCCATCCTGCTCACTGTACTTGATTGCATTATCTAATAGATTGATCCAAACTTGATTCAATAAATCTTCATTGGCATAGAGCACGGTTGAATCTAAGTCGATCGTCATCGTCAAGTTTTTCTCCTCCCATTGGTTGTGGAGGCTTAAAATACTTTCACGGATTTGTTCGTCTAAACGATAAGGTTTTCTTTCAATTGAAATAGACTGATTATCAAGTTTTGATAATTTTAATATATTATCTGATAAGCCAGAAAGTTGTTTAGTTGCAACGATGATTCGATGCTGATAAGATTCCCGCTCACTTGCGGACAAATCAGGAGACTGTAAAAGCTGTGCATACCCTTGTATCGAAGATAAAGGGGTTTTGAACTCATGTGAGATTACGGATGTAAAGTCACTTTGTAAACGTTGAATACTACTTAATTCGTTGACCATTAAATTAAAAGAATGATACAATTCCGATACTTCAGCGATCCGTTCGTTTTCATCCAATTGCACTGAAAAGTCACTTTCTATCACTTTGGTCATCGCTTTCTTAAGTTTGATAATTGGATTTAGAATTTGGATCATAACAATTCCAGATATCACTAAACCAATTACACTACTAAAGATGATAGGGATGACCCAAGAAAGTTTAGGAGACCCCTCCAAACTTGGCAATAGGGCAAACTCTTCCAAAACTAAGATTATAATAATTAATACAGCAGCGAAAACAATCGTAAGTATTAAAGTTACAAATGAAAAGTAGATCCATAAGCGTGATTCAAGCCACTTTTTCATTGTGTTACATCTGCCTTATAGCCTAGTCCACGAATGGTCATAATCTTAAAGTCTTCATTATCAGAGAAACGATCACGTAATCGTTTGATATGTACATCAATGGTACGTTCATCTGTTTGAGTATCTAATCCCCAAATTTGATCCATTAATTGTTGACGGGTAAAAATCTTATCCGGATAGGATAACAGTTTTTGCAAGAGTAAAAACTCTTTTTGTGGCAGTGATGAAACATCGTCGCCAGTAGTAACTGAGAAGTTATCTTGGTTCAAAGTTGTGTCTCCAATAATTAAATGGCGACTGTTCGCTATCTTAGAACGGCGAAGTAAAGCTTCAACTCTCAGTACCATTTCTTTAACATCAATAGGTTTAACCATATAATCATCGACGCCGATTCTAAAGCCGAGTTTCTTATCTTCATAATCATCTTTGGCTGAGATAACTAGAATAGGGACTTCGTCTCCGATTTGACGCATGGATTCTGCAAATTCATAGCCATCCATTTCTGGCATCATAATATCAGTTATAATTAAATCAACATATTCTTTATCTAAATAATCTAGAGCAAGGACACCGTTACCAACTGTTTTAACGTCATAATCCGCATGTTCTAAGACAGATTGGAACATATTTGCTAATTCCAAATCATCTTCTATAATTAAAATTTTAGTCATTTGAATTCCTCCTATATATTAGACTTAATCTAGCATGGATGTATTAACTATTTGTGAAGCAATCTGAATAATTGCTAGAGCGTGAGAAAAAAGTTTGATGATTTCAGAAATATTTTCAATCGACGTTGGATGCATTGGATTGTCACGTCTGTGTTTAGGGTGTATAATGAATGGCTTTCCATCCTGCTTGAGATGCACCTAGAAAATCGTTAGTATAACTTATCTCCCCTGAATAATTCATAGTTTTACTAATAGTCTTTCCTAACATTGATTTAATAGTCTTTAAAGTAATCTGCTTCATCACCCATTAGGTGATGAAAAAAGACCCCCTTTCTGATATGGTTAATTCACCAC
>NZ_JBGQRB010000060.1:0-9563 GCF_045528645.1 Ruoffia sp. FAM 20857 | reverse complement strand
AGTTCATCCGTGGTAAGATGGGTGTAGGTCATTTGTGGTCACTCCTTTGTATTCTTTGGTCGGAATTACAAGTTGAGTGTACCACAAATGGCTGTTTTAGTTGTCTAGCTTAATTTTACAATCGGCGCATATAAAAAATTATTTGCAATCGATTTTATTTGTGCTGTTATTTCAGCTATCTTAGAATTATTCTTTCCGATTGCCGTGAATATGGTGATTGATCAAATATTGCCACAAGGAAATTTACGTCATATTGTCATGTTCTCAGTATTATTATTTGCTTTATATTTATTTAATACGACTATGAATTATATAGTCGTATATATCGGCCATGTCTTTGGGAGCCATATTGAGACAGACATGCGCAAAGAGTTGTTTGAGCATTTTCAAAAGCAATCGTATGCGTATTTTGACAAGATGAAGACTGGGGACTTAATGAGTCGTATTACAACGGATTTGTTCGAAATTAGTGAATTAGCTCACCACGGACCCGAAGATGTTTTTATAACGATTATGACTTTAGTTGGAGCGTTTCTGTTAATGTTAAATGTACATGTCCCATTAGCATTAATGACTGTCGCCTTAATTCCTATCTTAGGTGTTATACTGGGGCTGTTTAGCCGTTATATGGTTAATATTAATGTGAGTATTAAACAAAACTTGGGCCGGTTTAACGCTGGAATTCAAAACTCAATTAGTGGGATGAGAGTAGTTAAAGCTTTTGCTAATGAGACATACGAGAATAATATTTTCGCTGATTTAGCAGAGAAATACCGATTAGCAATGGTTAGATTTTATAATTCTATGGCAACGAGTTCTTCGTTTAATTATATTGTCATGCGTTTAATCAATCTGTTTGCCTTGCTGGCGGGTTCTTATTATACAATTGTAGGTGAACTAACAATTGGTGAGCTCGTTGGATATATTCTACTTTCGAATGTATTTATTCGTCCACTTGAGAGAATTAATGCGATGTTAGAAGTTTATCCAAAAGGTTATGCTGGTTTTGTGAGATTACAAGAAGAATTGAATAAAGAACCAGATATTCTCGATAGCCCCAATGCAGTTGAAGCTCCTAAGTTTGAAGGGAATATTCGCTATGATAATGTTTCTTTCGGTTATAAAAAAGAAAAACCCGTCCTAGAAAATGTAACGATTGATATTAAAGCTGGTCAAACTGTTGCTTTTGTAGGACCATCAGGCGCTGGTAAAACGACGTTAGTAAATTTATTACCTCGATTCTATGAAATTACCGGCGGCAAAATAACGATTGATGGGGTAGATATTCAGGATGTGACAATGCGTTCATTACGGAAACAAATTGGTATTGTCCAACAGGATGTCTTTTTATTTGATGGGACGATTAAAGAGAACGTACTGTATGGTCGCTTGGATGCAACTGATGAAGAGGTTAAAGCAGCCATTGATTCAGCTAAATTACGAGAAGTGATTTCAAATTTACCAGATGGGGTTGATACTCAGATTGGTGAAAGAGGTGTTTCGCTTTCAGGGGGGCAGAAACAGCGCTTATCAATTGCTAGAATCTTCTTAAAAAATCCAAAAATTCTTATTTTAGATGAAGCTACAAGTGCTTTAGATACTGCTACTGAACGATTTATCCAAACTTCACTCGATGAATTGTCACAAGGACGAACATCACTCGTCATTGCCCACCGATTAGCAACAATTACAAATGCAGATCGCATCATCGTTGTAACGCCTGAGGGAATAATGGAGGATGGAACACATGAGGAATTATTAGAGTTAGGCAATATTTATGCTGACTTATATCGTAGTCAATTTGGAGGGATGTAATTATACCCAGGGACCTAATCGTTCCTGGATTTTTTTCAGTCTATTCTATGTTATAATATAGTGAATTTAGCGAGGAGTTTTGATATGAAAGAATTAAAAATTACAAATTTACATAAAACTTACGGAACAAAAACTTTACTAGGTGGAGTTGACTTATCGATTCGCACAGGAGACCGAATTGGTTTGATTGGGCCAAACGGGACTGGGAAAAGTTCACTATTAAAAGTGATTGCCAATATCGATACATATGACGAAGGAGAGATACTCAAACCTAATGATTACCGCATTGGCTATTTGGATCAACATCCAGAATTGGATTTAGATAAGACGATATTAGAGACAGTCTATGATAGCCCAGCACCCCAAATTCAAAAGTTATTACGCTATGAAAAAGCACGCTTAGATTTGGAAAATGATCCTGAGAATCCGACCAATTTCGACCGCTTCACTAAGATGAGTGATGAAATGAATTTAAATAATGGTTGGGAAATTGAAGTGAATGCCAAAACAATCTTAAGTCAGCTTGGCCTGAATGATTTAAGTCGTCTCGTATCTACATGTTCAGGTGGGGAACGTAAACGTATTGGGATTGCTCAAGTGCTAATATCTGAACCTGATTTATTAATCTTAGATGAGCCAACAAACCATTTAGACATATCATCGATTCAATGGTTAGAGAAATATTTAGCTACTTATAAAGGAGCTCTATTACTCGTAACGCATGATCGCTACTTCCTAGAGCGTTCAGTTAACAAAATTGTAGAACTAAATTTTGGGCAATTGAGAGAATATTCTGGGAATTATCAAGACTATTTAACTAAACGAAGCGAAGAAGCAGCCAATAACGAAAGAATGCAAGAGAAACAAAACCGCTTATTCCAACAAGAACTTAGTTGGATGCGCAAGGGTGCCAAAGCAAGAACTACTAAACAACAAGCGCGTATCAATCGTTTTGAAGATTTAAAAGGTTCGATAGAATCACGTAATCAAGCAGATGAAGCGATTGATTTTAACTTTGATCAACAAAGAATCGGACAAAGAATTATGGATTTAGAAAACGTCACAGTTGAGATTGGTGATAAGACTGTTATTGAGAACTTTACGAATAGTTTTATCAAAGGTGAACGACTAGGTATTATTGGTGAGAATGGTATCGGTAAATCAACTTTTTTAAACACCTTAGCTGGATTACATCCAATTACAACTGGTGTGTATGAAATTGGACAAACAGTTAAGATGGCTTACTACCGTCAATTGGATCAAGACTTACCTGGTGAGATGCGCGTTCTAAAGTATTTAACACAAATTGCGGACGAATTTCAAACGGATGGAGGACAATCTGTTTCAGCAGCATCAATGTTAGAGCAGTTTAACTTCCCTAGAGTGACTCACGGTACTCAAATTAAATATCTTTCAGGTGGTGAGCGCCGACGTTTATATTTACTGACATTATTAATTCAAGAACCAAACGTATTGTTCTTAGATGAGCCAACCAATGATTTAGATATTGAAACACTCACGGTGCTAGAAGATTACTTGGATTCCTTTGTCGGAGTCGTAATTATCGTATCCCATGACCGTTACTTCATTGATAAAACGGTGGATCAATTATTAGACATTCAAGGCGAAGGTAAATTTAAGTTAATTTACGGGAATTATAGTGATTATTTAAATACACAAAGTAAGGCACCCGCTCAAGCTGAGAAGACAGTAAGTAAAGATGCACCGAAAAAAGACAACGAAAAAGTAAAGACTGAGAAAAAACGCATGTCTTATAGTGAGAAAAAAGAATGGGCGACAATCGAAAAAGATATCGCAGAAATTGAAGCAGAAATTGAAACAACTCAAGCAGAAATGGCTACACAAGGCAGTGATGCATATAGATTAATGGAATTACAAGAAAAGGTAGAAAGTCTAGAGTTAGCTTTACTAGAGTATTATGAACGTTATGAGTACTTAAGTGAACTTTCATTATAGGAAGGATAATTATAGAATGACAACTCAATATCAAGATTTAGTAAGAAAAGTATTAAACGAAGGAACAAAAAAAGAGGACCGGACAGGTGTTGGAACTTTGAGCATATTTGGGCATCAAATGCGCTTTAATCTTCAAGAAGGTTTTCCTTTATTGACATCTAAACGCGTACCATTTGGCCTCATTAAATCAGAATTACTTTGGTTTCTCCGTGGAGATACAAATATACGCTACCTATTAGAAAACAATAACCATATATGGGACGAATGGGCTTTTAAAAATTATATTGAAAGTGATGCGTATGAAGGACCAGATATGACTGACTTCGGTAGACGTGCCTTAATCGACGAAACTTTTAAAGTTCAATACGATGAAGAAATGACTAAATTTCAAAATGAAATACTTACGAATGATGACTTTAGTGAACGATTTGGTCACTTAGGGGATGTTTATGGTAAACAATGGCGAGCATGGCAATTACGTAATGGTGACACCCTTGATCAAATTAAAATAGTCATTGACCAAATTAAAACAAATCCCGATTCAAGACGTCACATTGTTTCCGCTTGGAACCCAGAAGATGTTCCTTCAATGGCTTTACCACCTTGTCATACCTTATTCCAGTTTTATGTGGCAGATGGCAAATTAAGTTGTCAATTATATCAAAGAAGTGGCGATATCTTTTTAGGTATACCATTTAATATCGCGAGTTATGCATTATTAACGCATTTGATTGCACGTGAAACAGGTTTAGAGGTCGGAGATTTTGTTCATACAATTGGTGATGCTCACATTTATTCAAACCACCTTGAACAAGTTAAACTGTTATTAGAAAGAGATGTTAGACCGTTACCTCAACTCGTAATTCAAAGTGAAGCAAAATTGGATCAAATTGAAAGTAATGAGATTAAAGTAGAGAATTACAATCCGCATCCTTCAATAAAAGCACCGATCGCAGTTTAAGGAAGTGAAATGATGATAACATTTGTATATGCACAAGATTTAAATGGTGGGATTGGATATAAAAACGACCTACCGTGGAATTTGCCTAATGATTTAAAATTCTTTAAAGATACGACCATGGGACACACAATGTTAATGGGGCGTCGAACGTTTGAATCTATGAATAGACGACTACTACCGGGTCGAAAAACGGTTGTATTAACAACCGATACAACATATGGACAAGATGTTCCAGAGCTAACCGTCGTTCATACGATTGAAGACGTATTGGCTTTGTCAGAAGACCGTAATTTAATGGTTATTGGTGGAGCTAAAGTTTTCTTAGATTTAATTGATTATGCGGATCGAGTGGTAAGAACAGTTATCGAGGATAAATTTTTGAATGATGTTGTCATGCCAGAGATTGATGAAGAGAACTGGGAATTATCAAAAGTCGTTCGGGGCGAAACAGACGAAAAAAATATTCATAAACACCGCTATGAATGGTGGCAACGTAAGGAAGAGGGTAAATAATGACAATTGAACGTTATACAAGACCAGAAATGAAAAATATTTGGTCCCTTGAGAAGAAATACGAAACATGGTTAGAAGTTGAGATTGAAGCATGCCAAGCTTGGGCAAACTTAGATGAGATTCCACAAGAAGATGTAGACAAGATTAGACAAAATGCGCGCTTTACTGTTGAGCGAATCTTAGAAATTGAAGAAGAAACGCGTCATGATGTTGTAGCATTTACTCGTTGTGTGAGTGAAAGCTTAGGTGATGAAAGTAAATGGATTCATTACGGTTTAACAAGTACAGATGTGGTCGATACAGCATACGGCTTCCAATTAAAACAAGTCAATGACATATTAAGAAAAGATATTCAACGCATCATCGATGTTGTTGGTAAAAAAGCTAAAGAACACAAATACACCATTCAAATGGGAAGAACCCATGGTGTTCATGCGGAACCAACAACTTTCGGCTTGAAATTAGCTGGATTTTACTCTGAGTTAAAACGTAATCAAAAGCGTTTTGAAGAAGCGGCGAAAGATGTTGAAGCAGGGAAAATGAGTGGTGCAGTTGGATCATTTGCCAATACACCTCCTGAAGTTGAAGCTTACGTCTGTGAACAATTAGGTATCCGTGCTCAAGATATTTCAACCCAAGTATTGCCACGTGATTTACATGCACATTACGTTGCGGTTATGGCGTTAATTGGGACAAGTATCGAACGATTTGCGACTGAAATTAGAGGACTACAAAAAACTGAAACACGTGAAGTTGAAGAATACTTCGCTGCAGGACAAAAAGGTTCATCAGCAATGCCTCACAAACGTAATCCGATTGGTAGTGAGAATGTGACTGGTTTAGCAAGAGTAATGCGTGGATACATTACACCCGCATACGAAAATGTCTCACTATGGCATGAACGTGATATTTCACACTCTTCAGCAGAGCGAATTATCTTACCAGATATAACAACTTTACTAAATTACCAAATCAATCGTTTCGCGAATATCATTGAGAAATTAACTGTCTTACCTGAGAACATGGAACAAAACATGGCAAAAACATACGGCTTAATTTATTCACAACGTGTCATGTTATCACTTATAGATGCAGGTCTAACACGTGAAGCAGCCTATGATTTAGTTCAACCACTGACTAAGATTGCTTGGGATGAATCAAAATCCTTTGAAGAATTAGTTAAAGAAAATAAAACTATCAATCAAAAATTATCAAAAGATGAGGTCAATAACTTATTTGATCCTTCATATCATTTAACACAAGTAGATGCTATATTCAAACGTGTGGGACTAGACTAAAGAAAGAGGGATAACATGCCAACAATTGGAATGATCGGCGTTGGTAATATGGGGTCTGCGATTGCAAAAGCAATACTTAAAGCAGGGTACTCGATGATATTACATAACCGCACACAAGAGAAATTAGCCGTCTTAGCTGAACAAGTTGGCGCAGACGTTGTCGGATCAGAATCATTGGATGAATTAATCAATGAATCAGACATCATCTTTATTGGGGTGAAACCAAATCAATTTGGAACGATCTTTGAACAACTCGATGATTTAGTCATTGAATCTAAACCAAAAACTTGGGTGAGTATGGCTGCGGGGTTATCAATCGCGCAACTAGAAACTTTTACACCCGCTTCACATAAATGGATTCGTACCATGCCAAATACGCCAGTCGAAATTGGCGAAGGGTATATTGCATATTGTACATCAGAAAATACTGACGTTGAAAAAATAACTCTTTTTGAAAAAAGTCTACAGTACGCAGGTATCGTCGAAGCGATACCAGAATCACTTTTTAATGCTGTAACTGGTTTAGCTGGGTCGAGCCCAGCCTTCATATATCAACTGATAGAGGCGATGAGCGACGTTGGAGTAGAACATGGTCTCTCACGTGAACAAAGTCGTAAAATGGCGTCACAGGCTGTAAAAGGCGCTTCTATCATGGTTATAGAGACGGGTATGCATCCAGGCGAACTGAAAGATAAAGTAGCTAGCCCAAATGGCACGACAATTGCGGGTGTTGTTGCGCTTGAACATGCTGGATTTAAATCAGCGATTAACAAAGGCGTAACTGCAGCTATTAATAAATCTATTCAAATGAGTAAGAAATAGAGGGAGAAAAAATATGACACTTGGTTACTTAAATACACCAGTAAATGAGAGCTATCATATTGATGTCACTGATGGTCATTCTTTATATGTTGAAGAATGTGGGAATCCAGAGGGTATTCCAGTAGTATTTCTACATGGTGGTCCTGGGGGAGCTATTAGTGAGAAATCACGTCGTTTTTTTAACCCAGAGAAATACCGGATTATTTTATTTGATCAAAGAGGGACAGGACGCAGCAAACCCTTTTTATCACTTGAGAATAATACGGTTGATGCGAGTGTCGAGGACTTAGAAGTCATTCGTCTCCATTGTCACATTGACTCGTGGATTGTCTTTGGTGGAAGTTACGGTTCAACATTAGCCTTAGCGTACGCTATTAAATATCAAGAAAAAGTGAAGCATCTTGTTTTGCGAGGAATATTCTTAGGCCGACAAGCGGATATTGATTGGTTGTTTAAGTTTGGTGCAAGTGAGTTTTATCCTGCTGAATTTGAACAATATAAATCATTTATCGCAGAAGATAAACAAAGTGATTTAATCAGTGCCTATTATGATCTTATGACCCAAGGTAGTAAAGAAGAGCGAGAGGCAGCTGCCCAACAATGGAATCTTTGGGAATCTAGTCTAGTGTTACATAAGCCAGTCAAACAAGAAGTGTCTCTAGTTAAACCAGGGGATTTATCACTTGGCTTATTAGAAGCCCATTACTTCAAACACAACATGTTTTGGGATGATGATAATTATTTGCCGAATCATGTTTCAGTCTTAAAAGATATCCCAATTCATATTGTCCATGGACGGTATGATGTTGATTGTCGAGTGAGTGGGGCGTTTGAGTTACAACAACAGTTACCACATGCTTCATTAGAAATTATTGAAGAAGCAGGACACTCCCCCTTTGAAGATAATATGATGAGTGCTCTCCTTAACATTATGGATACTTTAGCAAAATAAAAACATCCATTCGTTTCAGCCGAAACGGATGGATGTTTCTTTATACATAAAATAATACGCTGATGTACATGAAGAAAGCACCAGCCATAACAAACAAGTGCCAAATAATATGCATCCACTTGTTATTTTTCATACTATAGAAGATTGTTCCTAAGGAATAAACAATACCACCAATTGCGAGTAGAGCGATACCTGTAATTTCGATGGTTTGTAGAAGTGGATAGATGATTGTGACACCTAACCAACCTAATCCTAAGTACATAAAAGTACTTAAGCGTGGAAACTTATTAATATGGAAAAGTTCAAAAAAGATTCCAATCAATGCTAAGCCCCAAACTAAAATTAAGAAAAATAGTCCTAATCGTCCACCTACACCAATAACTACGTAAGGTGTATATGTACCAGCAATCAAAATATAAATTGCGCTGTGATCTAATCGTTGAAAAAAATCTTTGAATTTTGTAAAACTTAAACTATGGTAAAGGGTAGAATTCAGAAAAAGTATGACTAAACTTGCGCCGTAAACGACATAAGCGAATATAGCAGTGGGTGAAGATACATCAATTCCTTTAATGATAAGTAAGATTAGCCCTACGATACTAAGAATCGTACCAATACCGTGAGTCAATGCGTTCAATACTTCAACTAATATTGCTTTACCTTTCGATTGAGATTTATTATCCATTTACTCACCTTCCAAGTAATTTTAATTCTACTTTAATTATACCAAATAGAAAGCAATAAACATAACTTTCAACTAGTAAATAGTTTAATAAATCTCTAAACCAGATTATTTGCGTTCTATTTTCCAGTCATACTCAGAGAGTTGACCAAATAATTCAGGTTTTTCAGCGAAGTTCTCCATAGCCATATCGATTAATTCGTAATCTAGTAAATCACCAGAATTTTCGAATTCAAACTCAACATTTCCAGTAAATGTAACATGCACAACGGCTTTTCCCATTATTATTCTCCTTCATGGTAACATAAGATAAAATTAATTATAGATATGAAAAAGACAAAGTCATCTGATATATAAAAACATTTGTAATTAGTTAAATCTAAGATATAACTAATAGAATGATAAGTTTTGTTTTGGAGAGTGTAAAATATCTTGTGTAAATAGAAAAAAGGAAGCCCCTTCTGTAGAATAGAGTTACCACACTACATTCACAGAAAAGAGGACTTCCCTATGAACAATCTTACTACAGATATCTTACAGACT
>NZ_JBGQRB010000059.1:0-10260 GCF_045528645.1 Ruoffia sp. FAM 20857 | reverse complement strand
GCCAAGTGAATTCTCCTTTTAGTAATGTATGGTAACTTTATTATATAGGAATTCACTGGCTTTTGTGTACATACAAAAAAAGGTGTCAGTGAGATTTCTCTCACCAACACCAAAAATTCAAGAACCCCATTTTATATTAAATTATCTTACTTCTTAAGCTTCAGCTTACATCATGCCTGGCATTCCGCCACCCATGCCGCCTCCGCCCATTCCCATGTCTGGTGTTTCTGATGGGATGTCTGCAACAACTGCTTCGGTTGTTAATAGTAATGCGGCAACTGAGGCTGCATTTTGTAGGGCTGTACGTGTTACTTTAGTTGGGTCTACGATACCAGCGTCGATCATGTTTTCGAATTGACCTGTGGCTGCGTTGTAGCCGATACCTTTGTCTGACGTACGGATTTGTGACACAACGACTGAACCTTCTGCGCCGGCATTTTCAGCGATTTGGCGAATTGGTTCTTCAAGTGCGCGAGCAACGATTGAGATTCCTGTTGCTTCGTCGCCTTCTGCTTCAAGTGCGTTCACTGCGTCTTGAACGTTCACAAGTGCAGTTCCCCCACCTGCTACGATACCTTCAGCAACTGCGGCACGTGTTGCGTTTAATGCATCTTCGATACGTAGTTTGATTTCTTTTTGTTCTGTTTCAGTTGCAGCACCGACTTTGATGACTGCTACTCCGCCACCTAATTTAGCTAGGCGTTCTTGTAATTTTTCACGGTCGAATTCACTTGTTGTTTCTTCGATTTGTCCGCGGATTAAGCCAACGCGGTTTTCGATTTGTTCTTTAGATCCAGCACCTTCAACGATGGTTGTGCTGTCTTTTGTTACTGAAACTTTACCAGCTGTACCTAAGTGGTCTGGTGTTGCATCTTTTAACTCAAAGCCTAATTCTTCTGAAATTACTGTTGCACCAGTCAGAATCGCTAAGTCTTCTAACATTGCTTTACGACGGTCACCAAATCCTGGTGCTTTAACGGCAACCACATTTAATGTTCCGCGTAATTTATTTAATACTAGTGTTGGTAATGCTTCGCCTTCAATATCTTCTGCGATAATTAATAATGGACGGCTTGTTTGCATAACACTTTCTAATAAAGGTAGTACATCTTGGATGTTTGTAATTTTACGGTCAGTAATTAATACATATGGGTTCTCTAAGTCTGCAACCATTTTTTCATTGTCAGTTACCATGTACTGAGATAAGTAACCACGGTCAAATTGCATTCCTTCAACCACTGATAATTCTGTATCAATCGATTGTGAATCTTCAATTGTGATGACACCATCTTGGCCAACTTTTTCCATTGCGTCAGCGATTAATTCCCCTACTTTTTCATCTCCTGAAGAAACTGATGCGACTTGTGCAATCGATTCTTTTGAAGAAACGGGTTGAGATAATGATTGTAAAGCTTCAACCGCTGCACGTGTTGCCATTTCGATTCCGCGACGGATGCCAACTGGGTTTGCACCTGAAGTCACATTTTTCATACCTTCACGAGCGATTGCTTGAGTTAATAATGTTGCGGTCGTTGTCCCGTCACCGGCGATGTCGTTCGTTTTTGAAGCGACTTCCATGACTAACTGTGCACCCATATTCTCGAAGCGATCTTCCAATTCGATCTCGCGAGCGATTGTTACACCATCATTTGTAATTGTTGGTGATCCAAATTGTTGATCTAATACTACATTACGCCCTTTTGGCCCTAATGTTACTTTAACTGTATCTGCTAAGATATCAACTCCACGTAGTAGAGCTGCACGTGCATCTTCTGAAAATCTTAAATCTTTTGCCATATAATATTCTCTCCTTTAAATTCGATATTATGCTAAGACTGCTAATAAATCTTTGTGTTCAATAATCATCAATGACTCATCGCCATGTTCAACTTCTGTTCCAGAATAATTCTTGAAGAACACTGTGTCGCCAACTTTAACGCCATCTTTTTCTTCGATCTCTGGTCCAATTGCCACAATTTCACCGTATTGTTCTTTTTCTTTGGCTGAACTTGGTAATACGAAACCACTTGCTGTCGTTTCTTCTGTTTCTGCCACTTTGATAACAACACGTTTTCCTAAAGGTTTAATCATATTATACCCTCCAAATGATTTTATTTTTATATTTAGCACTCGTTTTATTTGAGTGCTAATGGTTTAATCTTATAATAGTCTAAATTGGTCAAAAAATCAAGTCATAGAATTATCTTTTTCGAAAAAAAAGGCACACCTTTTGGCGTGCTTTACAATTATTTTTTTTCAAAATCAGAGAAATCCTCTGCATCATCCTTATTACTATCAATGAAGTAAATGAGTGTCTGTAGTTCATTCGTCAGGTCCACATTTTGAACACGAACGCTGCGCGGTACATCAAATCTAAGTGGCGTGAAGTTCATGATTCCTTTCACTCCCGCCTCGATAATTCGGTTCACAATATCCCCTGCGACGTCTTGTGGGACTGATAAAATAATAATTTCAATTTGTTGTTGTTCGATTTGCTCTTCCAATTCATCCATTGAATAAACTGGGACACCACGTTGAATTGTTCCAATTATGTCAGTATTTACATCAAACGCGGCTCCAATTCGAACATTGCTATTCTTCCGGAAATTGTAGTTAATCAGTGCATTTCCCAAATTACCTACACCAACCAGACCAACCGACGTTAAGCGATCTTGATTTAAAATACGCGAGAAAAAGTCTAATAAGTGATCTACATCGTAACCGTAACCACGTTTCCCCAATGCCCCAAAATATGAAAAGTCACGACGAATGGTCGCACTATCTACTTTTACAGCTTCACTTAATTCCGTTGAAGAAATGCGCTTTTTCCCTGCATGTTGCAAGAATCGTAAATACCTATGGTAGATGGGTAATCTCAAGGCAGTCGCTTTTGGTATTTCTTTTGCCATAAATTGCCTCCTCCTAGGTTTATCTATATCTAATTTTTAAGTCATGCTCATTATAGCACTCCTTCACAAAATTTGTCCAAATGTAACCTTCGAGGGTTTACATTTATTGTGAACTCCGAGCCTATTTAGCCTAACTTTTATATTCTAATATATTTTATAGTGAGAATAAAGCTTTTTATGTGAAATATTATGCAAAATGTACATTAATTCGAATATGGTGGTGGTTGGGTGAGGAATTTCATTTTATTATTTTATATTTTGTTAAATAGGTGTGTGTGGGCTATAATAATTAAGAGTTCAAATAGAAGGAGTCATCGAATGATTTTACTACAAGCTAATGACGTTGCGCGTCGCTTTGCTGATGTGACGCTGTATGAGAAAGTTTCATTTAATATCCAAACGAATGACCGCATTGCTCTTGTTGGGCGAAATGGTGCGGGAAAATCGACATTAATAAGTCAAATTATGAAAACAGAACCGATTTCTGCAGGGGAAATTACACGCTCACGCGATTTGCGGGTGGGTTATTTAGAGCAGCATGTATCGATTGATTCAAACCGCTCGATTTGGGAGGAGATGTTACATGTCTTCTCGGATACCTTGGCCTTGCGCGAAAAGGCGGAGGTGGCAGCTGAGCGAGTGGCTGAGTTGAGTGAGGATTGGGAATCGAAGGAATATCAAAATGCCTTAAGTGCCTATGATCAGATTCAACAACAGTTGGCAGAATCGAACGCCTATGGGGTTGAGTCGGAAATCCGGACGGTCTTACATGGCTTTCAATTTTATGAGGAAGATTACGACCGCCCTGTTGAATCGCTATCGGGTGGGCAAAAAACTAGACTCGCTTTGGCGCGTATTTTGCTAATGTCTTATGATCTTTTAATCTTGGATGAGCCGACTAACCACTTGGATATGCAGACACTCAACTGGCTCGAAGGCTACTTGCGTGGTTACCGGGGTGCGCTGTTGATTGTATCGCATGACCGTTACTTTTTAAATCGGGTGGCCAATCAAGTCCTCGAGTTGCGTAACAATACGTTGCATACGTATAAAGGGAATTATGATTTTTATTTAAAAGAGAAAGCATTGCGCATGGAACAAGAGTGGAAAGAATACCAGAAGCAACAAAATGAGATTGAGAAATTGGAAGAATTTGTTGCAAAAAATATTGTCCGAGCGTCTACGACGAAACGTGCGCAGAGTCGCCGGAAAAAATTAGAAAAAATGGACCGTATCGAAAAACCGAAGCAAGATACGAGAGCACCGCGAATTGAGTTCAGTGCAAGTCGCGACAGCGGAAACCGTGTGATTGAAACGCGCGACTTGACGATTGGTTATGAAGAGCCGATTGCTAAAACTATAAATATGGACTTGCGTCGCCAAGATGCGATTGCGATTGTAGGGCCGAATGGGGTCGGAAAGACGACTTTCTTGAAGACTATTTTACAACAAATCCCTGCGCTTTCTGGGGAAGTTATTCTCGGAAGTAATGTCGATATTGGTTACTATGACCAAAATGTGAATCAGTTGGATGGAAATCAAACAGTGTTGGAGACGCTGTGGCAAGCGCACGATACAACCGATGAATGGAAAGTGCGTTCGATTTTAGGGAGTTTCTTGTTTAGTGGCGAGACGGTTGAGAAGAAAGTGTCGATGCTGAGTGGTGGCGAAAAGGCCCGCCTGAGCTTGGCACTGCTGGCGACCGATCATGACAATACTTTGTTATTAGATGAGCCGACCAACCACTTAGACATTGATAGTAAGGAAGTTCTGGAAGAAGCGATAATTGATTACGACGGCACGCTACTGTTCGTGTCGCACGACCGCTATTTTATTAACCGCATTGCGACCAACATTTTGGAAATATCACCTGATGGCGCGTCGCTTTATTTAGGTGATTATGATTACTATATTGAGAAAAAACGTGAGTTAGAGGAAATCGAAGCTTTACGTGAGCAAGATAGTCAGGACGAGGCCACTCCTAATAAGGAAATGTCTCAAAACCAGTTCACTTATGAAGAAACAAAAGCTTTGAAAAAGGACTTGCGGAAACTTCAAACTAAAGTCGATGAGGCAATGGCAGAAAGTGAAGCCATGGATGCCTTGATCACAAAGCTTGAAGCGGATATGTTAACGGCGAATGAAGCCAATGACCAACCTGAGTTAGCTGATTTGAATAAAAAATTGATTCAAGCAAACGAGCGTCAAACCAATGCGCTGGAAACTTGGGAAGAGGCAAGTATTGAACTTGAGGCTTTCATGGAAGAGCATCCGGGAATTGAGATTTAGATATAGCACGAGAAAAACACCAAACTTTGTGAGAAGTTTGGTGTTTTTTGTTGAGTGTTATTGGTTGCGGGGCGTCGTGAGCGTGCACGACACTACGGAAATTGGCTTGCGGAGTGTCGTGAGTATGCACGACGCTACGCATTTGGATTTGCGGTACGTCGCGGGCGTGCACGACGCTACGCATTCGGATTTGCGGGGCGTCGCGGGCATGCACGACACTACGCATTTGGATTTGCGGTACGTCGCGGGCATGCACGGCACTCCGCAAATCCCGAAAATACTTCTAAGGTTATATTTTCCCAGAGGTTTTTTGGTTTCATTTTATAAAATTACGGGACAACCCAGCCTTTCACAATCCCCCGCGCTTGAAGTTGAGCAGCGGTTGCGCCTGCCTTATCGGCCATATGATTTTCCGCTTGGCTTGGGACAATATACTCATCAAGCAGGACTCGCGATTTTTCCACAAATCCGAGCTCAATGAAGCGCGGATCTGCGACTTGATATTGTGTCCCGATTCGCACAGCCTGGTTAACTTCATCGGAGAATCGCACCCAGGCCTGGCTCACAACATAATCGCTCCCGCCAATTCGAAAGACGTACCCGCCTTGTTGCGTCGCTCCTAAATATTCAACCGGCTCGCTGACAAACTTTTTCTCGTAAAAACCAACCGCTTCAAAGCCTTCATCAAAATACCCATCCCGGTAAGCCTTCATTTCCATAGCTTGGTACGGCATATCAATCATGAAAAATGTTCGTTTGAAGTTGCGAATTGCGGCAGTCTCTTTACTCGCTTGCTCAATTAAATCACCGTATTGAGAATATCCCCGAACAACTCCTACCCCAAATATTGTGAAAGCGATAAGGGTTAGAATGAGTATTATTTTTGGGATTAATAAATTAACATAATACAGACAGGAAACTAGTAAAATAGATAGAATAATTACGACTAATAAACCCCAAGCAAAATATCCATAATAAAATTGCTCCATCGCTATCCATTGTTCGTACATATTAGCCCCCTCTTGAATTTAGTTACTTTATTTTAATACATACTGGATAAAAATTCTATTGGAACATGCGATTGGCTAGTGGATTTGGGCGTCGCGGATCGGCGTGATGAACTGCAAACATGGATACGGAGTGTCGTGAGTCAGCACGACACTACGGAAATTGGCTTGTGGAGTGTCGTGACCGTGCACGATACTCCGCATTTGTGTTTACGGTACGTCGCGAGCGTGCACGACACTCCGCATTCGGATTTGCAGTTCATGGCAAATAGAAGTTGTTCATCTAAAGTAGCCGCCTATCCTTACACCCTTTCAATCGCAATCCCAAATCCGAAAATGTATAATGAATATACTCATTGTCAACTAAAGGAGGAACTACCGTGCCTGAAATCAAACATAAGGAACGCGAGCCACACCTTGATAAAGAAGAAGACGTTATCATCAAGTCAGGACGCTTTCGAATTTATTTTCAAAATTATTATACAATTATTTCTTTAATCAATGATATTCTTACCGGTGGCCTATATTTTATAGGAAGATTTCAAATATTCTAGGAGCACCCGTTATAATCGGAAATATCGCATACTTGTTAGGTGGCTTTTTTCTGCTTATGCGTCCCATTTTGAAAATTTTCCGAAATGTATTTATCTATAATGAAGAAGAGTACCAACGTGAGGTTATCGATGTGGAAATAGAAAATGAAGATCAGTCCGAATAACTCGATGATATTTATCCACAGTTCAACATATACAACTAAGTTTATCGCTTTTTCCGGCATGCGGAGTGTCGTGATAAGGCGCGACACTCCGTATTCGGATTTGCGGTACGTCGCGACGCCTCTCGACGCCCCGCATGCTACAAAAAAAGGCCACTGAGGTTTATTTCCTCAGAGGCCTGTCCTATTCTTATTTTCCCTACTCACCTAACATCAAGCCAGGGATCGCATTGATATCTAATTCACTGAAGTCTTTGTCGGCAAACATATGATGTGCGCTGGCTCCGATCATTGCTGCATTGTCTCCGCACAATTTTAAGGGTGGAATAATTAATTCTACTTCTGGAAATTCAGTCGCTAGGCGCGTTGACAACTCCCCGCGCAGTCCGGAGTTGGCTGCCACTCCCCCAGCTAAGATAAATTGGCAAACTTCTGGATGTTCGCGTAAAGCTTTGCTTGCTTTTTCTACCAACACTTCTACGGCTGCAGCTTGGAAGCTTGCAGCTAAGTCTTCAGGCACAATCTCATCGCCACGCTGTTTCGCGTTATGCACGATATTCATTACGGCACTTTTCATGCCGGAAAAGCTGAAGTCAAAATTGTCCTCGTGTATCATCGCACGCGGAATTGCGTATGCTTCAGAATTTCCTTTGCCGGCTAACTCGTCTAAATATTTTCCAGCGGGGTAAGGCAAGTCTAGAATCCGTCCCACTTTATCATAAGCTTCACCAACGGCGTCATCTTGCGTTTCACCAATAATTTCAAATGAAAATTCTTCTTTCATATAAACGAGTTCAGTATGTCCACCACTGACAATCAGCGCCATTAATGGAAACTTCAGCGGTTTAACCAATTGACTGGCATAAATATGACCCGCTAAATGGTTGACTGCGAGCAAGGGTTTGTTATACACCATCGCTAGCGATTTTCCAGCTGTCACCCCAACTAATAAAGCGCCCACGAGTCCGGGTCCTTGTGTAACCGCGATTGCGTCCATGTCTGCGACGCCATACCCACTTTCTTCCAAAGCCATATCAATCACTTGGGTAATTTGCTCCACATGGTGACGGCTCGCCACTTCGGGCACAACACCACCGAATCGCATGTGACTTTTTATTTGTGATGCAACGATATTTGATAAGATTTCTCGCCCGTCTCTAATGACCGCCACACTTGTCTCGTCACAACTTGTTTCAATAGCTAATATTAATGATTCACTCACTCGATCTCCTCCTTTCGCCAAAGCATATTCACCGCATCGTCCTGCGGATTTGAATAATAATTCTCTCTCACTGACACCAACTCAAACCCCACACTTTGATACAATTTTATCGCCACTTGGTGTTGGCTTCGCACCTCTAGAAAGGCACTGTCTACATCTTTTAAAGCCTTTTTCAATAAACTATTTCCTAAACGGCGCCCGCGAAATCGCGGATGCATGTACACGCGCAGGACTTCGAGTTCGCCGAACAACACTTGCCCAGCAACGTAACCTTGAATCGTGTTCCCGTCGCACAAAAACCAGTAGCGCATGAAGCGGTTTGTTAACTCACTTTCGAACTGTTCTGGGGTCCATCCAAAGTCATGTAAACTTTCCATAATAAAATTGCGCTCAATTTGTTTAAGCATTAGGCATCTCCCGTTTTAATAAAAAGGCTGTTTCTTTGTTGTCTGAATAATAATTTTCCTTGATGCCATGCTTCTTAAAATCTTGTCCGTAATATAAACTTTGCGCAATCGTGTTAGATTCGCGCACTTCGAGCGTAATTATTGGCACTTCTTCGATTTCAGCTAAGCGAATCCACAAGTCGAGTAATTTTGAGCCGAGTCTTTGGTTTTGATATTTTTCCCGGACTAATAAATGACTGATGTGCGCACCCTTTGCAAGAAACCGCCCTGAAATCATGGCTACGACCTCTTTATTGGTCGTATCTTCCACTAAAATATAGACGCAATACGGATTTCTTAACCAATCGTGTTCAAAATCTTGTTGAGTCCAGGCGTGGAAGCCTTTGTAGGCATCATTTTCCAATTCTATAAAAAGCGGTACGTCCTCAGCTTTCGCAAGTCGTATGCTAAAAGACTGGTCCGAACGGCTCCATAGAGGCTCTTCATCAATAATTGGCCTAATTCGGTCCATGATAATATGATTCACTTGCCTCGCATTTTGAATGCGTCTAATAAATTCTTGCATCACACTTACCTGCAACTTTCTATCAAAAAATTTAATCATTTAAAATCAATAAGTTCGTCTGGATTGAGAGTATCGCTGTCCGATTTCTCCGCCCACTCTTGTTCCGCCAAAGTCGCGTGTGCATAATTAGGTGCTAATAAGGTTGGCTCCTCAATTTGCGTCCAAGGGACTTTTCCAAAAGCGTGCACTGTATGTGGATAAGCGTTCCAGTCGTCGATAACTATGAGTTTAGTCGTCGGCAACTGACGGGTTGCCATTTCCACAAATTCATCAATGTCGGTCCCGATTAATGTTAGCTCACTGTTTGGGTTTATGTGTTTTTTAATTTTCGCTAAAAATTCTTCGAATTTTATATGTTGATCGTACTCAACGGCTTGTAAAACAGCTTGGTTATCATATTGATACAAAGCGGTATAAGCCGTCTGGCGCCGGGCATCCATAATTGGTAGGACAAAATCGGTCTGTTTTGAAGCCGATCCAGCCATTAAAGCCAGCGAGGAAACGCTATATAGAGGCAATTTCGTCGCGTTCGCCCATACTTTTGCGAAGGTCACACCGATGCGCAGTCCCGTGTATGAGCCCGGCCCGTTTCCGACAATAATTGCGTCAATATCACTCATTTTCCAATCGACTTGCTTTAAAATATTTTCAACCGCAGGTGCGAGTGTCTGGCCGTGCTGACGCTTGCCCAAGGTTGTGGTTGAGGCTTTTATAGTAAAATCCGTTGGCAACTCGCCCTCGGCTAAAGCCACGGACAGCGCCTTTGTTGATGAATCAAATGTAATGAATTTCATAATAACCTCCTTTAATCAATTTACGTGCATTCATATTATCATAATTCAGTCGCTCGTTCCATAATACGGGGTGAAATATGGAGTGGATATGAGCTTGCGGGGCGTCGTGAGATGGCACGACGCTACGCAAATTAGTTTCCGGAGCGTCGCGGGTCAGCACGATGAACCGTATTCGCGATTGCGTAGTGTCGCGAGGCGGTGCGACGCTACGCAAATCAGTTTCCGTGTCAAGTCCATAATCTTGTGTAAAAGTCTCAATGTAGTTATATCATCTGGTCATCATGCACATTACACTTGTAAGAATGTCCGAGCGTTATTTTCCCAATTTTCGTGGAAATCAATTAATATCGAA
>NZ_JBGQRB010000058.1:0-10725 GCF_045528645.1 Ruoffia sp. FAM 20857 | reverse complement strand
TGTCATCGATTGCACACAAACGGAACACGATTCCACGGAAATCCTTACACTACCGAACACCGTTGGAAGTATTTTTGAGTTACTTAGATGAAGCAGTTTTGTCTAGCTTAATTTGACAAATCAAAATTTGAATTAACCAGTCATTCCCTGTCCCGATATTATATGTTTGAGAGAAGTTCTATTGGTTAATTGCTACACCTAAACGAATTAATGAGTTAATATATCCTACAGTCTCACCAACTGCAACATCAGCAAAGCTGTGTCCGAATAATAATTGGTTATCGTACTTTTTAATATCATCATGGAAAATTTGTACACTGATTTTATCACCCGTTTGAATTCCAGCTTCTTCAACGAGTTCTAATGGAATATTTGTCCATAAAGAACCAAAGCGAACATCTAGAATGTCAATGACACCGTGAATGACACCATCACGTAATTCAGGTTCCGCGATTTCTAAAGTCTTAATTGAGTCGACACTGACCTCTTTACTTAAATTTTCATAATATGATTCATTGTCCGCAATCATTGCACCATTATATACATAAACATCACGTCCGTGGAAAGTGTGACTTTTCTCAGAATGTGGTAGACGGTCAACCTCTTCATTAATTTCTTTAACGCTTTCTAACCCAACGAATTTTGCGACGTGTGATAATGATCCATTATCTGGAGTGACAATATACTGCCCAGCGGTTGTTTTAGCAACAACACTTCTTCTGCTACTCCCAACACCAGGATCAACCACAGACACAAAGACTGTTTTGGCTGGCCAATATGCTACTGTTTGTAACAATCTGTATGATGCATCGTTAATATTATATGGTTCAATTTCATGTGTTAAATTACTGATTGTAACCTCTGGTGCAACTGTGTATGCTACACCTTGCATAGCTGAGACTGCCCCATCCACTAATCCAAAATCTGTCTGTAATACTAAATGTTTGTTATTCATATTGTCCTCCATCATATAAGATAAATTTAAATTTTTTTCATTAAAAAATCCCTGCGTAATAAATTACGCAAGGACGAGATTATTCATTCACGTGGTACCACCTTCATTTACAAGAGCGATGAACTCATTGTCTTATTCAGTAAACAATTCATTGATTTACTGAGACACTGTAACGGGTGCCGACGTATATATCTTAAGCTCTACTTTCGATATATCCACTCAAAGACCATTTTCTATCTATCATAATTACCTTTTTCCAGCTTACGAGGCTCTCTATAAATTATGAATAAATATACTTTTCTTTTCAATGTGTTTAATATTCTCATTATTTTTTCATGATATAATTTAACGTTAATATATCAGCTATAATTATTAAAGTCAATGTTATTTGAAACATCTCCACCCCTATGATAATAATGTTCGTGTCATCTTATCCTAGCGTCATTATAAAATTTTCCGATTTCGAATAAAATATAATAGTGTTTCAATTATTAGAAATGGTAATGTATATAAAAATATATAAGCCGAGAATGACCCTAAGAAACTATCCGAGAAAATAAAGAGAACAATTGATAATAAAAGCAAGCCTAAGATAATAGAAAGTGTTACGAGCATTTTGTGACTAAAACGAGTTAATCTATTAACTGCATAGACAATAAAATGAAATAATGCCGTATTTATTAGTGTTGAAAAAATTGCGGTAAAAGGGATCATGGGAATCAACTCTATAATCGAATTCGAAGGATCTATCACTCTAATACCTTCAATGACGGCATACTGTCCAAGTCCTGTGAGTATTAAGCGGAATATAAATTGTTTAATGATCGTTATTGTTGTCATAGGCACCTCTTAAGTTTGATTTAATTATTTAACCAAGCTGCTTTTAATACACTTTCCTTTGCGCCATTCGTCATTGTCTTACCGTCTGTAATTAGAGGTCGTTTAATTAACATACCATTTTTAGAAAGTAGATCAATAATTTCCGATTCATTCATTGTATCCAACTTATCTTTTAAGTCCATTTCACGGTACAGATTCCCAGATGTATTCATTATTTTACGAACTTGCCCATTCTTTGATGCAATTGCTTGTTGAATGACTTCTTCACTCGGTGGATTATCGCGAATGTCGATAATATCATCTACACTGACACCTTCATCTTCTAAATATTTCTTTGCTTTTTTCGTAGTCGTACAATGACCTAAACCGTAAATTGTTAACATAAAAAAACTCCTTTATTAAATATTTCGTTTGTTACCATCTCTGTTGCCCTTGTTCAGTTTAAATACAATTATCAGCATTTCTAACAATAGTAAAGGTAAAGACAAGATTGCGTATAAAGTGGTAATGTATATTAAATTATGGGTTGAAACAAGTAACAATAAGTATAAAACATAAGTTATGATTGCAATTATTATGAATGGAATGATACTTTTTATTAATTTAGACCGAGTGTGCCCTATTACTTTGATTATTAACACTTTTATTATCCAATTTGAAATCGTCCCAACTGGAATCGCAAATAGTATCAGAAGGAATAGATAACCAGCTGCTTCTTGTCCAGGAAACTGCATCCATAGCGTAATTAATAAAATTTGACCAATTCCTGTTGGTAATAAGCGAGTTAACAATCGTTTTAACCAATTTTCTGGCATCGCTACTCTCCTCCTCTTTAACTTTTAGTTGATAATATTTAAGGTTATTATGATTTAATATAAACAAGATAATTGAAAACTCTTTTTACTTAGTTTATATTAGCATATGTGAATTTACAAATCCTATCTATATATTACAAGTTTCAAAGGAAGGAATTAATATGGAATTATTTAAAGTAGAACCGGTAATTCCGGGAATTACTCGAATCAAGATGCCTTATGTATGTTCGTATATCGTCAAAGGATCAGACCGAGCTGTTTTAATCGATACTGGTTTTGGTTATGGAGACTTAAGGTCCGTGGTAGATGAATTAATTGACTTACCTTATGATGTCATCTGTAGTCACGGTCATCCCGATCATGCTGGCGGTAATGGACAATATAATACTGTGTACTTACCAGAAGGTGAATTTGAGTTAGTAAAGCACGGAACAAAGATTGAAACAAGACACTCAACTATGAATAACGTGTTGCGTCGCTTTAATAAATCATTCCCTAAAGAGAATTTTTTATCGCAAGGTGACGTGAAATACATCTCATATCATGAAAAGGATGTATTTAATTTAGGTGGCGTAACAATCCGCCCTGTCCACTTGCCAGGTCATACAAAGGGAATCATGGGTTTTATCATCCCCGAATTAGAAGTTGCAATGCTTGGTGATGCTTGTGCGAATCCAACATTATTAAATTTAGATTCTAGTGCTTCAATTCAAGAATATCGTGATGCTTTAGTGAAATTAAGAAAATTACAGAAAAACTTTAAAGTTGTTTTAACTCAGCACAATTCGTTTTCAGAACCGATTGACGTTGTTAAAGATAACTTGTATTGGGCTGAACGCATCTTATTAAATTCAGATGATCGTTTAGCGGTTAGAATGTCAGGTAAAGAGTCTTTTGTCGCTAGAAACCGAAATACCTCTCATTACAGAGGGAATGCCGGGAATCTAGTATATACTTCTGAAAGTCTTTAATAGACGTTTAAAACCCACAATTAACTTAATGATAGACAAGATAATGTAGTACTCCCCTAAATCCATGTCCGGATTTAGGGGGGGCACTACATTATCTTATTAGTAATATAAAAGTAATTAGGTTATTTTGGCAATATGCTTTTACAGTAAGATTCTACTATCCTGATATTTTATCTCATAACTAAACCACCATCAACATACAGTGTCTGTCCTGTCATAAAGCCGCTCCAATCAGAAGCTAAAAATAAAACAGGCCCCACAATATCTTCAGGTGCTGCAATTCTTCCCAGTGGAGTAGCATCTGCTATCATTTCTTTTTGTTCTTCTTTGGTTGATTTAGTTGCTGCGGTTGGATAAACTAGCCCGGGCGCAACAGCATTCATCCGAATACCTATACTGCCTAGATCTTTTGCCATACTTCTTGTGTAACCAATGATTGCTGCTTTAGCCGTCGTATAATCCTGATATGGTATAACTGGATGTTCCACTAAATTGGAACTAATATTGATAATACTTCCTTTCCCAAAGTTTGTCATGTTTGGCAATACTTTTTGCACCAATAAGTGGGCAGCTTTCAATCCTCCTTGTAATTGTATCTCATAATCTTGCCACTCCATTTCCCATGCCTTTTTTCGATTTTCTGCATCGAATATATAGGGTGCAAATACATTATTAACCAACACATCGATTCTTCCAAATGTCAGTAGCGTCTCTTCTACTAAATGATTCACACCTTCTTCTGTGGTTACATCTGCTTTAATAACTATTGACTGGCCACCTAATTTTTCACATGCTCTTGCCACTTCTTCGGCTGATTCCTTGCTATGATTATAATTAACAACCACATAAGCACCCTGACTAGCGAAGCCTTTAGCCAAGGTTGCACCAATTCCACGACTTGAACCACTAACGATAACCACTTTACCTTCTAGCATATCTTCACTCCTCAATTGCTTCAATGTACTGGCTCATTTCTAATTTTTTTGGAATGAGACCTAATTCAAAATATGTATCGGCACCTTCCTGGATGACATCAATATCCACTTTACCTATCTGACCATTCTCATCTAAACTCGCAGTATTTCTTAAATTGATAATTTCTCGGTTAATTTCTGGATCACGCCCATCAATGGCTAACTCTACGGCTAATTCTGCTGCTCTATCTGGATTTCCAATCATCCATTGGGCACTTTTTTTATAGGCGAGAATGAAATCCCTTAACAGCGCTTCTTTTTCTTCGTAGGTTGATCGTTTTACTACGAAAAAATCACTCGGTATATTCAAAGAGTCTCGCACTTCAAAAATATTTGGAGCACTTAAACCCGCCCTTATGGCCGGAACTAAGGCTGTATCGGTTGCGGCTGTTGCATCCACTTGTCCCTGAATCAACGGTGAAAAATTAGCAATACCTACATCTAATAATTCTACATCTGATTCTGATAAACCTGCTTGATGCAATAATACTAATAAATTTTGATATGTTCCACTTGACCGACTATATATACCAATGGTTTTTCCTTTCAAATCTTTTGGAGATTGAATATGATTATCCATCGTAACTACATTAAAAACATTTTGTGGATATACCGTATATAAAATAACTAAATCTTCGCCATTAGCGAGAGCACTATAAACTGCACCAGGATCGGTGAATGCGATATCAGCTTGTCCTGTTAACATATTTTTTAACGCATCTTGTCCGCCATTTCCCGGAATAATCGACAAGTCTATACCAGCTTCTTTAAAGAATCCATGTTCCTCTTCTGCCAATAAATTCGTCTGTTCAACAATTAATTGACTCCAATTGGCTATTGTCAATGAATTCGTCGTTTGAAAACTGCAAGCACTTAACACTGCTATAAATATTAACACTAGCCCTATTTTAATTTTTCTCATTTTTATTCTCCTTGCTATACCATAATAGATTTTCCAGAATATTAACTAATCCATATAGTATACAGCCTAATATTGCTAATAGAATCAGAACAGCAAACATTAAAGTTGTATCCATCATTCCTTGTGATGCAATAATCAATGCACCTAGCCCTTGTTTTGCGCCTATAAACTCCCCCACTAAAGCACCTACTAGTGAGAGAACTACAGCAACACGAAGTCCTTGAACAATCGTAGGCAAACCAGCTGGAAACTTTAGATACCATAATGTTTGCCATCGCGAGGCATTCATCAAACGAAACAAAGTTAATTGATCTGAGTTAACATGTTGAATCGCACTGGCAGTTGCTTCTAATAATGGAAAAAAGCAAATCAAAGCAGTAATAACAATTTTCGACATCATACCATATCCAAACCACAACATGAATAATGGAGCCAAAGCGATTTTAGGAATAGCTTGTGAAATGACGATATACACAGAAAATACATTTTTCAAAAACGGGCTTTCCCCGATGATGATTCCTAGTAATACCCCCAAAAATCCACCCATTAGTAATCCAATGATTAGTTCAACGAGTGTAGTCAATATATGAGGGAGAAAATAGCCATCGAGAATCCCTTTCCAAAGGACGGAAAAAACAGCAAGTGGGCGTGGTAAAATCAGCTCAGATACCTGTTGAGCACTCAATTCCCAGATGAATAATAACAACACACCCATTAACAGTGATAGTAGCGAAGCTCTCTTATTCATGTTCCACCCCTAACAATTGACGAATAGTTCTACAATATTCTCTAAATGTTTGAGAATCTCGCCGATTGATCTCTGTCTCTTCCCAAGATGGAGATTTTTTTTGAGAACTCATTTCACCCTGACTAATCACCCCAATTTGATCTGCCAAAAAAGCAGCTTCAGTTACATCATGGGTAACAAAAAGCATCGCGATCTTTTCTCTTTTATTTAATCTCAATAATTCATTTTGTAACTCCTCTCTTGTTATGATATCCAAAGCAGCGAATGGTTCGTCTAGAAAAAGAAGTGTGGGTTTCTTAATTAATGCTCTTGCTATCGCTACTCGACTTTTTTGTCCGCCAGATAAAGTAGATGGTATTCGCTCCGCAAATTCTGATATTTGAAGAATCTCTAATAATACTTCTGCATAATTAATATCTTCTGCCGTAATTTCGCGTTGTAATTGAATCGGCAACAATACATTTTCTAAAACTGTCTTCCAATTGAGTAAAGTAGCCTCTTGAAATACAAAGCCAATCTTATTCGATGGCTTTGTAACTATGTGTCCTTGATGGTAAACTTTTCCTTTCGTTGGATTTTTTAGCCCTGCTGCTAACTCTAGTAAGGTTGACTTACCACTCCCACTACGACCCAACCAGCAATGAATCTCACCCGTTGGTAGCTGCCAATCAATTCCTTTCAATGTAAAATTTTGGTTTTTATACTGATAAGAGACTTTTTGTAGCTCTAATTCCATGATATGTCCCCCTCTAATCCATGTAGTAATTGAATAATTCTGAAGAACAAACAACCGAAGGGTCGATATCGACCATCCGAACCTGTTCTTTCAGAAATGAATAACCATCCTGATGCCAACCGGCATGTAACTGTACCATTTTATCCAAGCTAGTTACGCGCGTAATGCCTAAAGCTCCCCAATCGGAAGCAATGTCAAATAATTCATCCGTCGGCGCAGCGATTCCTACTGTTTGAAGGACTTGCGACTTGTCACGAATGATTTCTGCTAAACTTTTCCAATGATCAATAGCAATAACTTGTACCACCCGTGATAAGGGAGTTGGTTCAAGAAAAGGCTTCTCACTGTAGCTTACTATCCAGGAGCGATCCTCAGGGACAATTACTTTACAATGATCGTCCCACATTTTTGATTCATAAAATTTTGAGCGATCATATGCTTCTTCAATTGATAAATTTCTTAAAGGATAACGATTCTGATAAGATTGAAGTTTGCCTGCTAATAGTAATGCCCATTCATGCGGACTTGTTTGTCCATTCTTTTCTACGAAAAAGAGTTGGGGAGAATAACACCCTTGCTGATCGTAGTAAATCACTGACTTTGCAGCTTGTTTAGCCAAGTTTTCTGCTTTTTGCTTATCTAAAACTAGCTTGTGTAGAAAACCAAAACTTAATTTATTACCAAAACCAATGAAATGTGTATTGTGACCTATTTGTTGCTGCAGTTTGGATATAGTCCGATTACTACCATATCCAACTACTACTTCAGCTTCATTCAATAACATCTTTTCACGACCGGTATCTCCCCCCTTCCAAGAAACAATCGCAAGACTATCTGCTAATCGAGGCTCAATTTCAACCAATAATTGACAGAAAACACCAATAAATAAAGGTTCGCTACTAGAAACTTTTCCAATCACTTTTCCTTTAACTAATAGACTTCCTACTAAACTCCAAAGAGGTAGAACTGGTACATTCCCTGCCCAAATATGTACCGTTAATTTTGGTCCAACAGCCTTGGTAAATCCCCCATGAGAACTTGCTATAAATTGATCAAGGATTAGAGGATTTTCAAAATTCACAGATAACCAACGCATCAATTCATGTTCTCTAAAAGTCTTCAGTGAATGAGTCAGACTTAATCGAATCGTTTCGTGATTAAAGCCAGTAATTAGTGGCAGAAGTTTTTCTAGTTTACGACGTAAAGGATGTTTTCGATCTAATAACACTGCGACCGCCTTAGTAATTGCTGTGATAATTTCATTTGTAGTCAAGTGATTTCCTACCGATTTCATTCGCTGTGATAAAATTTTCAATTGATCTTCATCAGGATGTGGCACTGAAATTGATACATCCTGAAAATCAATCTGTCGATTCTTAATCTTTAAATCTTTTGCCATCGGTGGTAAATAACCACTTTTTTCAATTTGAACCATTTTGATACTCCTCTATCCATTGTTGCGCAGATAATGAACAACCTCGTGATTCAATCAATGGTTGCCTTCCTACTAATTCAAAGCCACCCTCTCTTTCAATAGCTAAGTCCCCTGTTTGAATAGCTGGTACAGAGTTGATATTGGCTAAATCAACATGTACTAATAAGCCAATTTCTCCTTTAGGAACTTCTTGCTCAGTGATTGGATCAATAATTTTAAAACGAATCCAATGTGGTCCTCGCTTTATATTCTTTCCACCCAATTCAATCTTCGAATAGTATTGCGAAGATAATTCTGTCATCCCATACATATTTACTATTTTTGTCTTGACTTTAAACCTATCTTTTAATAATTTATAGAAATCATTTTCTGAATAAGACCTTGAGAAATTCTTAAATCCACCTGTATCAAAAATTAAGCTATCCTCATGCAAATGAATCGATTTATTTTTGTCTTCTAAACTATCAAGTAAATGAACATAATTGTAACTCGCACCCAAAATCATTACGGGCGTATGCTCATGTTTTTGAGTCCATTCAATCAATTTTTCTAACTCTAACCCATCTTTTGACACAAAATGTGCGGAATCTTTCGTTCCATCAGCTTTTAATAGCGATAAATAATGGCTTAAAGAAGAATGAGGCATATTTTTTTCATCTGGAAATAAAATTGCCATGGGATATTTCTTTGCACTTACAAAATTTTTAAAACTTTCTTTCGCTGATAGATCATAGACGTCTAGATCACGGTGATAATGCTTTCCTTTATTGCCATTCGTAGTTCCACTCGTCATAAAAACATATGAGCATTCCTCTTCAGGAGTTACACTTAAAAAGCTGGACTTAAATGCCTCTGTCGATACACTTGGAATGTCCTTCCAATGTCTAACTTGCTTAAGACCGATCCCTTTTTTTCGACAATATTGTTGATATGCCAGATTATTTTGGTAAAGATACCTGAACAATTGTATGGCTACTTCATCGAAACTTTTATACTCTTCTGGATTACAAATAAATTCTTGGATTATTGTTTTCATATTTTCTCTTTCTCCTTAATATTGACACAAAAAAAGCACCCTAGACTGATTCTAGGGTG
Organism: Ruoffia sp. FAM 20857; assembly: GCF_045528645.1. Lineage (NCBI taxonomy): Bacteria > Bacillati > Bacillota > Bacilli > Lactobacillales > Aerococcaceae > Ruoffia > Ruoffia sp. FAM 20857. The sequence goes on along the minus strand of NZ_JBGQRB010000058.1, from coordinate 1,234 downwards.
CACATACGTATTATTTACTGTTCTTCATAATCGTTATATGTTCCCTACGCTAGTGTCAACTAGATCAGGTTCTAAGGGTCATTATCTTCACGGATAATATCTCAACCAGCAATACTGGTCCCCCTACATGGAATCGCTATTTAATTGTATTAATCATTTGTTCTCGCTTAAGAATAAGCCAAAGTTTTCTGCTTGTCAATAAATATTGAGTACCTTGATATGTAAACTTACTTCTACTTGTAATCGTCTATTGGTTGATAACAAATAACACGTCCTTTACAAAACCTGAATGTACGTACCTTTAAAAGTAAAAAAATAACAACGGGCATTTCATTAAAGGATTGTATGAAATGTAAAAATCATTTCGTTACTTAGATGAAGTGCCAATGAGAATTGAAAAACTATAATAAATACTAAATTATTAAAGCCAACGTTTATGGTCGCTAACTCATGCTTTCTAAACGGGATATGAAAAATAAAATGATGTTTTATTTTCTAGCTTTTCTCACTTTTAATTGCTGACCCTTTATCATGCGGTTTTGCATCTGTTCAATGATATATTGCCTCATAACAACCAAATCAATGGACCATCGATCAACTGAAACAACAGCAATTTGTGTTCTTAGATCTCCATAGAGTATCTCTTTATGCAGACTAACGCCCTCATTATTTACATAATCTTCTAGTGAGTTTAACAACGACTCTCTTTGTAAAACAAGAATATCATCACTATCTTCCTTTAGTACATGAACAAAGTATAGCTTACTATTTGTTTACCCTTCTGATATCCTCCGTTTAAATGAATCAATTGATTGTTGTGATCCTTCAACTGGAAGTAAAATGTAATGGTACTCAATTATCATAAGTTTCACTCCTTATAGAATCATAAGCGCATCCAATCTTATTGCTTTAATTTGATATCATAAATGGGATTATGTGCGTTCCTAACTTTACAGCTGTAAAAAAGGACGGTCACAAATAGTAACCATCCGCTGCTAAATTAAATGAATTAAAAACTATCCTTTATTGGTCAAAAACGGGGCTAACCCAACTAATGTTTTACAATTATAGTGCATAGTTATCCGCAATAATTCGGTCAGCATCAGGTGTTGAATTGCAATAATTAATGCGACAATTTTTTATTTACTCAATTAATAAGAGTTCGTGTAAAAATACTTCCAAAGGTGTTTGGTAATCTAAGCATTTCCTAGGTCGATTATTCATTAACCACAAA
>NZ_JBGQRB010000057.1:0-10899 GCF_045528645.1 Ruoffia sp. FAM 20857 | reverse complement strand
AATGCCCGAACTCTTTTCGATTCTTCACAGATTTGGGGCGTTTTGAGATGGGAGTGCCGATATTAAACTTTCCTCGCGTTTCTTGAGGCTCTCGACTTTTTCCTTTGTGTCTTAAGACAGTTAGGGGCACCTTTAAGATATCTTGGTAAATCCAGTTATAGATGGATTTAAAGGAAAGTTTTCCCTGATAATCTCGTCCAACAATTTGTTCAGGTGACCATGTACATTCTAATTTATCTTGAATGTCTTTAAGTAGCCCGAACGTGTACTTAGGATTTCTACCCTTAAGACGTGCACGTTGATTGGCACCTTCATGGGTATCCAGAGCTTGGTATTGATCTGAAGGGCATCGTTTAAGTTCTCGATAAATCGTTGACCGATGGCGCCCGATTAATTGGGCAATGCGATTAATTTTAAAGCCTTCTTGATAGAGTATTTCTATTTTTGAACGTTCCTCTATGGTAAGATATGTGTAGCTCATAACAGACCTCCGTGTTTATGTTTTTGTCGTTACTAACATTTTACACGAACCTGTTATGGGTTTCTTTATTTGTCGCACTTAATTTTACAATTCATCATATAATAATAAATTTGAAAAGGGAGTGTTAACACTCTCTTTTTTGTATAATGAGAAGGCAAAGGGGGGTAAACATGAAGAAAATTACTAAAGAAATAGTCGTAGACACAATACCTATCAGAGATAAAGATACGTATAAAAATAAAATGGGGCGCATATTATGTGTTGGAGGTAATCATGAAAAGGGTGGAGCCATTATCATGAGTGGTCTGGCTGCTTTGTATTCTGGCGCAGGATTAGTGACTGTCGCGACGGATCCAGTGAACCGGACTAGCTTACATACGCATGCGCCAGAAATTATGTTTGTTAATATGTACGAAACTGAAAGCTTGATTCAAGCAGTAAAAGACAAAGATGTGATTGTGATTGGGCCGGGTTTAGGGCTAAGCGAAGTGAGCCAAACAATCCTTGAAACGATTCTCAAATCAGCGACTAACGAGCAATATCTAATTATCGATGCTGATGCGATTACGCTGCTTGGTGAAGGGAAAGTCAAGCGAGAAACCAATGCCCATTGTATCTTCACACCTCATCTCGGTGAGTGGCAGAGGCTTACAGGTCTAGATAAAAATAAATTAACAGTAGATAGTAATCAACAAGCTCAGAAGGATTTACAAAGCACAGTTGTGTTAAAAGGATCACCTACACAAGTGTATATTGACTCGGATGTCTTTGAAAACACAACAGGTAACCCCTCACAAGCGACCGGCGGGATGGGAGATACGTTGACTGGGATTCTAGCTGGTTTCATTGGACAAATACCGAATGTCAAACAAGCAATTCTTTCAGCTGTGTTCATTCATAGCTACATTGCGGATCAATTAGCAGAAACTCATTATGTCACATTACCAACGCAAGTGATTCGAGAATTACCAAAAATGATGAGAACCTTTGCAGACGCAAAATATTAAACAAGTGCATAAAAGGCTACTGACGAGTAATCCGGTCAGTAGCCTTTTATATGTAAATAATTATTTATTTCTCAAACGTAAGGCATTGAGTAGTACAGAAATTGAACTTAAACTCATCGCAGCCGCAGCGAACATTGGACTTAATAAAGGTCCATCGAAGAAGAGGTAAAGTAAGCCCATCGCGATTGGAATCCCAATCGTATTGTATCCAAAGGCCCAGAATAAGTTTTGCTTAATGTTACGAATGGTTGCATGACTTAAGCTGATAGCTTTTGGGACATCACGTAAATCATCATGCATTAAGACGGTATCAGCCGAATCCATAGCTACATCGGTACCAGAACCAACTGCCATCCCGATATCTGCTTGAGCTAAAGCAGGCGCATCATTAATACCATCCCCAACCATAATCACTTTCTTACCTGCATTTTGTAACTCTTGCACAATAGCAGATTTATCTTCTGGCATGACTTCACTTAGAATGCGGTCAATACCAAGTTCTTCCCCAACAATATTGGCTGTGTATTGGTTGTCACCAGAGGCCATAATAACTTCAAGACCTAAGTTTTTCATCTCTTTAATTGCTTGGCTCGATGTTTCCTTAATAGGGTCCATAACAGCAACAATTCCAATCACTTCATTATCTAAAGCAATATACATCGGTGTTTTAGCTTCATTGGCTAATTGTTTGACTTGTGCCTCTAATGAACTAGGTACTTCACTTAGAGAGTCCATTAATTTTTTATTCCCAATCGCAATTTCTCTGCCTGCTATGTCTGCTTTAATTCCGCGTGCAGTTATGCTTTCAAAGTGATCGGTTGGCAGTAAGTTAATTTCTTTCTCTTCACTATACTTCACAATGGCTGATCCTAGTGGATGTTCAGAAACCGATTCTGCTGAAGCAACCAGTTGTAAGATGTCATCTTTATCAAAGCCTTCGTTAATGATGAAATCTGTAACAGTTGGTTCACCTTCTGTAATCGTTCCGGTCTTATCTAATAGAACAGTCGTTGCGTTATGTATGTTCTCAAGCGTTTGTCCGTTTTTAATTAAGATACCTTGGCTCGCGCCATTTCCAGTCCCAACCATGATTGCTGTGGGAGTCGCTAAACCTAGGGCGCAAGGACAAGCAATAATTAAAACACTAATAAAGATATTTAAAGCGAAATTCAGTGGTTCACCCATCACAAAGAACCAGAATAAACCAGATAGAATCGCAATAATAATAACGATAGGTACAAAGTATCCTGAGATAACATCGGCTAATTTCGCAATTGGTGCTTTAGAACCTTGAGCATCTTGAACCATACGAACGATTTGAGAAATCATCGTATCTTGTCCAATACGAGTAGCTTTATATTTAAAAGCTCCCATCTTATTGATACTTGCGCCAGTGACTAAGTCACCAACTGTTTTTTCAACAGGTAGACTTTCACCTGTTAACATGGACTCATCAATGCTCGAATGACCTTCAACCATTTCACCATCGACAGGTAAGCTTTCACCAGGTCGAACTTGGATAATATCTCCAATATTCAACATTTCAACAGGAATCGTCTCAACTTCTCCGTTCTCACGTACGACACGAGCTGTATCGGGAGCTAATTCCATTAAGCTTTTAATCGCTGAGGATGTTCGTCCTTTAGCCAGTTCTTCCATATATTTACCTAAGGTCATTAAAGTTAAGATGACTGCGGCCGATTCAAAGTATAATTCTAAATGATCATGCGTATTCACTTGTCCAAAAAGGATTAAAGCAGTCATCACGATTCCTTGTAAGTATGCCGCACCCGTACCAACAGCAACTAAAGAATCCATATTTGGATGTCCATTAAATAATGTTTTGAACCCCCGTTTAAATATATCGAAACCAAAATATAAGACGGGAGTCGTTAATATTAATTGTAATACCGCATTGGCCCCCGGATGAATACTTGGATCAATCACTTGCGGTAAAGGCATTCCAACCATTGGACCCATAGTGAGTATGAAAAGGGGGATGGTAAAGATAGCCATCTTAATTAATGTTTGTTTCATCGAGTTTAACTTAGTTTCTTTACGTGCTTGATCTACTTCGTACTGCTCTTTGGCAGTTAATGCTAGCTCAGCTTGATAACCTGCATCAGCCACGGTTTCTTGGATTAATTGAGCGTCTGCAGTCTCTTCCCAAGTTACAGATAATTTTTCAGTAGCTAAGTTAACGGAAGCAGAGTGAACTTGTGGGAGTTTCGCCACTGCTTTTTCAACAGTTTGTGCACAGCTCGCACAAGTCATTCCAGTCACAGAAAAGTTTTGAAAAGTATCATCTGAACGAGCAGGTTCAGTTTGAGTAACCAACGTATAGCCTGCGTCGGATACCGCTTTAGAAATATCATCGAGTGATAGTTTTGACTCATCAAAGTCGACACTTACTTTTTCTGTTAATTGATTCACTGAGGCTTCATTGATACCATCCAATTTATTCACAGCTTTTTCAACAGAAGTCGCGCATGCAGCACAGTGCATGCCTTCAATGGCATAAGTTTTCAATAAATAAACCTCCTATTCTTAATTAAAGTAATTGGTAACCAGCGTCAGTTACAGCTGTTTGCATGCCAACTTTTGAAACAACAGTATCATCATATGTAACATCTGCTGTTTTATTGGCAAAATCGACCGTGGCTTCAGATACACCATCAAGATTTGATAAAGTGTTTTGGATTGTTTTACTGCAATTCATACATCCCATACCTGCGACTTCAAATTGTTCTTTTTTCATATTAATGTCTCCTTTTATTTAATTTATTATTTATTAATGTAAATGACAGTGGCATTGTCCAACAGCACATTCACAAGCTACTTCTTCTGGTGCTGTGAGTGCTTTTGTTTGGAGTTTTGATATTAGCTCCTGAATTTCATCTTGCGATAATTGATTTGTGTCAACAAGGTGACTAATGAGGCTGCCGCGTTCTTTCGTACATATCGAGTCGAAGACTTTATCGGCTTTTAAACGATTGGCCTCGAGTTCTGAAATACCTGGTTTGTATTTTAAAACCGTATCGGTTTTTATTTTTTGAATATTTTCTTTGTTTACTAAACGGTTTATGAGTGATTTTACCGTTCCTTCTTTCCAATCGAGAATGTCTAACACCCGGTCAATGATTTCTCGACTTGTTAAAGGAGCATCTGCCCATAACACGCGCATCACTTCCCATTCTGAATCGGAAATGTTTAAATCTTGAATACTTAATTGTTCAGTCATAATTTCCCTCCTAACACGGGATTGCATTTGTAACCTAACTTTAGTTTACACGTGTAACCTGAATAAAGCAAGAGCAAATTACAAGCTTTTTAAATTTATTTAAATATACTAGAACTATGGATTATAAAACGCATAGACACAATATATAGTATTGGGTCGAATCTTGAAGCACAATATTTAGTTTTATTCAAGGTTTAATTTTGAAGGTAACCATGCTAATATATAGTATTAAAGAGGACGGTGTAGTGATGAAAATTATATATATGTCTGTCATAGGCAATACACGACGTTTTGTTGAAAAGTTAGAAATGGACTCTTTGGAGTTGTCTGAAGTGAATGCATTTTCTGAAATAGACGAAAACTTTATTATGATCGCACCAACATATGCAATTGAAATGACTGATATTTTGAATGATTTCCTAGAGACTGGCGATAATTTATCATATTGTCAGGGCGTCATCGGCGCAGGAAACCGAAATTTTAATGAGCTTTACTGCTTTACAGCAGAAGATATTGCACTCGATTATGATGTTCCATTATTGTATCGATTTGAGTTTCAAGGCTCGGATAATGATGTAAAAAAAGTGAAGGAGATTGTGACTGAAATTGAAAACACCAACTATGTCTAAAGCACCCAATGAAATTACATATTTCAAATTAAATAACGAATTAAATATTCCAGTAGACAATAAAATCCCATTAGAGAAAGATAAAGAGGCGGTGCGTGCATTCTTCTTAGAGCATGTGAACCCTAATACTGTGTTTTTCTATACATTAGATGAAAAATTAGATTATTTAATTGAACATGACTACTTAGAAGTAGGTTTCTTAAATAAGTATGACCGTGAATTCATTAAGAAATTAATGCAAACAACTTATGAGAAGAAATTCCGTTTCAAATCATTTATGGGCGCACATAAGTTTTATAACCAGTACGCTTTAAAGACGAATGATGGGGAAAGATACTTAGAACGTTTCGAAGATCGTATTGTGTTTAATGCCTTATTCTTAGCGGACGGGGACGAAGTTCTTGCAACAAATTTACGTGATGAATTAATCGCTCAACGCTTCCAACCTGCAACACCAACATTTTTAAATGCTGGACGTAAACGTCGTGGTGAGATGGTATCTTGTTTCTTAATTGAGATTAGTGATGATATGAACTCAATCGGACGTAGCATCAACTCTGCCTTACAATTAAGTAAGCGTGGTGGAGGCGTAGGTCTAAACTTATCAAACTTACGTGAAGAAGGCGCACCGATTAAGAAAATCGAAAACGCGGCTTCAGGTGTTGTACCAGTTATGAAATTATTTGAAGATTCATTCAGCTACGCCAATCAATTAGGACAAAGAAATGGTGCTGGAGCGGTTTATTTATCAATCTTCCATCCAGACATTGTCCGCTTCTTATCAACTAAGAAAGAAAATGCGGATGAGAAAATCCGTGTGAAAACTTTATCGCTTGGAGTAACGGTTCCGGATAAATTTTATGAATTAGTTGCAGAAGATGCTGATATGTTCTTATTCAGTCCTTATGATGTTGAACGTGTTTATGGCGAGCCTTTTGCTTATGTGGATATTACGGAAGAGTATGAGAACATGGTTCAAAATAAAGAAATCCGTAAATACAAAGTCAAAGCACGTGAATTAGAGAACGAAATAAGTAAATTACAACAAGAATCAGGCTATCCATATATTATTAATATTGATACAGCCAATGATGCGAACCCAATTGATGGGCGCATTGTAATGTCTAACTTATGTTCAGAAATTTTACAAATTCAACAACCATCAATTATTAATGATGACCAAACCTTTGAAGATGAAGGAATTGATATTAGTTGTAACTTAGGTTCTACAAATATTGTGAATATGGTCGATTCACCTGACTTTGCTAAATCAGTGGATACAGCTGTCCGTGGTTTAACATTCGTTACAGATCATACCAGTATCGATGCTGTACCAAGTGTGCGTAGAGGGAATGAATTAAATCATACCATCGGTTTAGGTGGCATGGGACTTCATACGTTATTCGCAATTAATCAAATCTATTACGGATCTGATGAGTCTTTAGAATTAACAGAAGCATATTTCTATGCGTTAAACTACTGGTCATTAGTATCAAGTAATCAAATTGCACGCGAACGTGGTGAAACTTTCTATAATTTTGAAAATTCTGATTATGCTAATGGTTCATACTTTGATCGTTATATTGAAGAACCATTTGTTATTGAAGATGAAAAAGTAAAAGAAATCATGAAAAATGTGCCACTTCCAACTGCAGAAGATTGGGAAGCGTTAAGAGATATGGTTCAAAAAGATGGACTATATCATGCTTACCGTCATGCGATTGCACCAACTGGAAGTATCTCATATGTAAACGAGACAAGTGCGAGCTTACACCCAATTACACGTCTAATTGAAGAGCGTCAAGAGAAGAAAACGGGTAAAACATATTACCCAGCGCCACAATTATCAAATGATACGATTGACTACTATGAGTCAGCTTACGATATTGATATGCGTAAAGTCATCGATGTGTATGCAGCGGCTCAAAGACATATCGATCAAGGAATGTCTTTAACGTTGTTCATGCGTTCAGAATTACCTGAAGGGCTTTATCCTTGGAAACGTCCTGGTGAAAGAAAGATGAACACGAGAGATTTAAATATCCTACGTAACTATGCTTGGAACCAAGGCATTAAATCAATTTACTATGTTCGTACATTTACGGATGATGGCGATGAAATTGGAAGTAATTATTGCGAGAGCTGTTCAATTTAATAAGTTTTATAAAGGAGAATAAATGCATGGTAGAACCAAATTACATAGCGATAAATTGGAATGATATCGAAGATACCGTTGATAAATTAACTTGGGAAAAGCTGACTGAGCAATTTTGGTTAGATACACGTATTCCAGTATCGAATGATTTAGATGATTGGCGTCGTCTTTCAAAAGCAGAACAAGATATGTTAGGGAAAGTCTTTGGTGGGTTAACACTTTTAGATACACTGCAATCTGAAGAAGGGGCTGTTGTCTTATTAGATGATGCAAGAACACCACATGAAAAATCTGTTTTAAGTAATATCCACTTTATGGAAGCAGTACATGCTAAATCGTATTCAACGATTTTTATTACATTGAATACAAACTCAGAAATTGACTCAATCTTTGATTGGACGAATACGAACGAATTAATCCAATTCAAATCGGATAAAATTAATGATGCGTACCAAAATGGTACACCGCTACAAAAGAAAGCGGCAAGTGTCCTACTTGAATCATTCTTATTCTATTCAGGTTTCTACGCACCATTATGGTATTTAGGAAACAACAAAATACCTAACGTAGCTGAAATCATTAAACTTATCCTACGTGATGAATCTGTTCACGGAACTTATATTGGTTATAAATTCCAATTAGGCTACAATGAGTTAGGCGAAGCAGAACAAGAAGAATTAAAAAACTGGGTCTTTAACTTACTATTTGAATTATATTCAAATGAAGAAAAATACACGTCTCATTTATATGATGAATTAGGTTGGACAGAAGACGTAAACACATTTGTTCGCTACAATGCGAATAAAGCTTTACAAAATATGGGCTTCGAACCTTTATTCCCTGATACAGCTGAAGATGTGAATCCGATTGTTATGAATGGTATCTCAACAGGAACAAGTAACCATGACTTCTTCTCACAAGTTGGGAATGGTTACCTACTTGGAGAAGTTCAGGCTATGGAAGATAATGACTACAAGCAATGGGCAATTAATGACCGTCGCAAACAACGTATGCAATACCGTCAAGAGAAGAAACGTCGCCGTGAAGAAGCGAAAAACGCTCAAGCGTCAGCAAAAGCAACAGATTAAACTTATAAACTCAATGAGGGATCACAAAAGTGATTCTTCATTGAGTTTTTTATGTTCAAAAAGCCAGTCAACATGTAATTAGTGGTTTTAGGCATGAAAACCCTTTATAATGAAGTATAAGAGAGGTGTGATAGCGTGAAGAAATGGAAATGGGGAATATTGTTTCTAACTGTATTTTTCCTATATGCATGTGAATCTCAAGAACAGTCAACTACTACGTATCCTGACGCCAACTACACAACCGAAATGGCCCAAGAAACTGACGAAAATGTCAGTCGCCAACAAACAAATGAAGATCGAGATATTATCTACACGGCCAATGTGATTTATCAAACGATTCGTTATGATGAAGCGAAGCAAAGTATTGAAGAAATTATTGAGGCCAATAATGCTTATATTCAATATCAAGATGAATCAATGAATGAATACAGTTATGCAGAAAGTTCTCAGTCGCTCACATCATTAAGTTTGACGATCAGAGTTCCTCGAGACAATTATGAAGAGACGCTTACACAGTTTGAAAACAATGACCAAGCTCAACTTATTCAACTATCACGCGGTTCTCAAGATGTAACCCAACAAGTTCAAGATATTGAAATTCGTATCGAAGCGATTGATTCTAGAATTGACCGACTGAATGAACTTAATGATCAAGCAGAGTCCGTTACGGATTTAATTGAAATCCAAGGCGCTTTAGAAGAAGCAATTGCGAGTCGGGATAGTTTATTAGCAGAACAATCTTCTGTCTCCGCAGAAGTTGAAAATGCAACGATACACTTGAATTTACAAGAAGTTGTTGAGTTATCTGATGGAAGTGAAAGTCAATTGACTTTCTGGGATCAAATTGTCGCAGCCTTTAACGATACTTGGGAAAATTCAATTGAAGCTTTCCAATGGGGGATTTTAACAATTATATTCTTAATCCCTTACATCATCGTGATTATTATCATAATATTAATCATACGATATGTCTTGCGTCCATTGTTTAGAAAAATTAAAGATGTCTTACCAAAGAGGAAAAAGAAAGCTATAAGTGAGGCTAATAGAGAAAAGAACAACTTTAATACAGAAGATTGAGTAAAACAGTTTCAAAAATTGTAAAAAACGTGTAATATTAAGTAGTAAGCGTTTATTATAAAGTTAAATTATGGGAGGAATATCTAGAATGGATATGTTTAAATCGTTATCACAGAAGATTGAAGGAAAAAAGGTTAAAATTGTTTACCCTGAAGCTACTGATCCACGTGTTTTAGGAGCAGCTGTTCGTCTACATTCAGATAAATTAGTAGAACCAATTTTATTAGGAAATCCTGCTGAAGTTGAAGCAATTGCTACAGAACGTAACTGGAACACTGGTGATTTAACAATCATCGATCCTAACAACTATGACGAATTCGATGCAATGATCGCATCTTTCGTAGAACGTCGTAAAGGTAAAAACACTGAAGAGCAAGCACGTGAAATGTTACGTGACAATGCTTACTTCGGAACAATGTTAGTTTACATGGACTTAGCAGATGGATTAGTGTGTGGAGCTCAATACTCAACAGGTGATACTGTTCGTCCAGCACTACAAATCATCAAAACTCGCCCAGGTGTTAAATTAACAAGTGGTGCGTTTGTTATGGTTCCACCTAACAATGATGGTGAACGTTTAATCTTTGCTGACTGTGCGATTAACATTAACCCAGATGCACAATCATTAGCTGAAATTGCTGTAGAAAGTGCTCAAACAGCTAAAATGTTCGATATCGATCCTAAAGTTGGTTTATTAAGTTTCTCAACTAAAGGTTCTGCAGCTTCACCAGAAGTTGACAAAGTCGCTGAAGCTACTCGTATTGCGAAAGAATTGGCTCCTGACTTAGCTATCGATGGAGAATTACAATTTGACGCAGCTTATATTGAATCAGTTGCTGATAAAAAAGCACCTGAATCAGAAGTTGCTGGTAAAGCGAACGTATTCGTATTCCCAGAAATCCAATCAGGTAACATTGGTTACAAGATTGCTCAACGTTTAGGTAACTACCAAGCAGTTGGTCCAATCTTACAAGGTTTAAACAAACCTGTTTCTGATTTATCTCGTGGATGTGTCGAAGAAGATGTTTATAAAGTTTCAATTATTACTGCTAACCAAGCAATCATGTAATTGAGTCTTTTCACTCATAAATAAGCGGTTCTTGAATTTTTGGTGTTGGTGAGAGAAATCTCACTGACACCTTTTTTTGTATGTACACAAAAGCCAGTGAATTCCTATATAATAAAGTTACCATACATTACTAAAAGGAGAATTCACTTGGC
>NZ_JBGQRB010000056.1:0-11081 GCF_045528645.1 Ruoffia sp. FAM 20857 | reverse complement strand
CCAAGTGAATTCTCCTTTTAGTAATGTATGGTAACTTTATTATATAGGAATTCACTGGCTTTTGTGTACATACAAAAAAAGGTGTCAGTGAGATTTCTCTCACCAACACCAAAAATTCAAGAACCTAAAAACACACAGTCCGCTGTGTGTTTTTTCTTTGCAGATTTTTAAAGATTCGGGTGGTAACTGGAAGAATAGGCGAGAATTGTTCCATTTAATCACTTTAACCAGAACAATAATAAAATATTCTTCCATTTAATCACTTTAACCAGAACAATAATAAAATATTCTTCCATTTAATCGGTTTAACCGGAAGAATAAATAATAATTCTTCTACTTAACCACTGATTAACCAATACAAAGAACACCTCCAAGCATCACTTGGAGGTGTTGATAATTATCACTATACTTATTTAAGTTTATTTTCTTCAACAAAAGCTTCAATACGGTCAACGGCTGTTTCTAGGTTTTCTAGATTTGCAGCATAACTTAGACGGAAGTAGTTTTTACCAGCTTCACCGAATGCTTGACCAGGCACTAGACCAACTTTTGCTTCGTGAGCAACTTTAAGACAGAAGTCCATGTCGTCGCCTTCAAACCAATCTGGAATCTTGATGAATAGATAGAAGGCACCATTCGGTGTTGAGACATCGAAGCCCATATCGCGGAATCGGCCCAATAAGTAATCACGACGGATCTTGTATTCTAAGCGCATTTCTTCAATGGCTGCGTCTCCTTCTTCTGAGTAAGCAGCAAGTCCAGCAAATTGTGCTTGCGTTGTTGGCGCATTGATTGCACCTTGATGAATAACAAAAATTTGTTTTAAGACATCTGCAGGCCCCGCAACAATCCCCATACGCCATCCAGTCATAGAATGCGATTTAGATGCACCATTGATTAAAATCGTGTGTTCTGGAAGATATTTAGCTACTGAGACGTGTTTGCCTTTGTAAGTTAACTCTGCATAGATTTCATCTGAAATCACCCAAATATCATGTTTTTTAACGACTTCAGCAAGGCCTTCGATTTGCTCAGCTGTATAAGTATGTCCTGTTGGGTTTGATGGGTGGTTCATTAATAAGACTTTAATGTCTTTATCTTCAGTCAACACTTTGTCTAAGCGTTCTGGCGTTAAGATGAAGTCATCTTCTGTTACGTCTACCGGTACAAATTCCCCACCAGTTAAGTTTACTTGAGTTTTGTAAACGGCATAGTTCGGCGCAGCGGCAACAACTTTATCACCAGGGTTTAGTAATGCATATAGTGAAACGAAAATTGCTTCAGTCGCACCCACGGTTACAATAATTTGATCTTCAGCACGGTAATCTAGGTCGTACTTACGTTTTAAATAACCGCTAATCGTTTCACGTAATTCAGCTAACCCTTTTGAATGGCTGTATCCGTTAAAACTTTTATCGATAGATTGAATTGCTGCATCTTTAATGAAACGAGGTGTTGGAAAATCTGGTTCACCTAAGGTTAATTTAATTAAGCCTTCGATACCTGAAATTTTATCATTAAAGGCACGAATCGGACTCGGTTTAATAGATTTTAACGTTTCTTTTGTATTTCTTTTTGTCATATATATTCCTCCTACGTATTGCATTGTATAGAATAAACTCATCTGATTTTAATCTTAATAACAACCTCATAATACCATAATTATTAAAATTTAGGAAGATTGAAGTGATAGTGTGCGTTTTAAGTGTTGTAGTTTTTGCTGTTTTTGATTATGAGAATTACATAAAGTGCATTGACATTATTCTCATTTTTAGATATGCTTACACACAGATAAAAAAATACTAAACGCTATGAAATGGTAAGTAAGAAGTGACATCTTTCAAAGAGAGCTCGCAGATGGTGAAAGTGAGTAAAGAGATAGCTTGTGAACATGGCCATGGAGCGGTCATTCTGAAGATAAGTAAGAATGAACGGAAACAACCGTTAACATCGTCGCAGTATAAATATTTTCTTAGAGATTTGTACTGTATGAGGCTAGGCTAGTAATGGTTTGGCGAATTAAGGTGGTACCACGAACTTTTTATGCACATTCGTCCTTTTTTTAAAGAGATGAATGTGCTTTTTTTGTATAGATAGGAGGATAAAAAATTGATTGAACTAAAAGATATCGATGTTATTTTTAGTAATGATGACAAAGTTGTCACGGCGGTTAAAGACGTGAATATTACAGTTGATCGCGGTGAAATATTCGGAATTGTTGGCTACAGTGGGGCAGGTAAAAGTACCTTAGTACGTACGATTAACTTACTACAGCCACCCACACAAGGAACGGTTACGGTAAATGGACAAGAAATGCAAAAATTAAGTAAGAAAGAATTACGTGGAGCGCGTAAAAAGATTGGAATGATTTTCCAACATTTTAACTTAATGGATTCGCGTACAATTTTTGATAATGTCGCTTTTCCGTTAAAAGGAAGTGGCTTAAGTAAAGATGAGGTCGCTCATAAAGTGGCTGAGTTATTAGATCTCGTTGGTTTAGAAGAGAAGACAGATAATTATCCAAGTCAATTATCTGGAGGTCAAAAACAACGTGTCGCGATTGCGCGTGCCTTAGCGAATGATCCAGACGTTCTTTTATGTGATGAAGCAACAAGTGCTTTGGATCCCAAGACAACATCGTCAATCCTAGATTTATTACGCAAATTAAACGAACAATTAGGTTTAACCATCGTGATTATTACACATGAGATGTCTGTAGTCAAAGACCTATGTCATCGCGTAGCTGTTATGGAAGACGGGCATGTATTAGAACAAGGTTCAATCGTTGATATGTTCACAAATCCTCAAAAATCATTAACAAAAGAATTTATTAATACAGCCACGCATTTTGACCAAGAAATCGGTTTAGTCCTCACGCATCCAATGATTCAAAACATTGATGAGAATGGTGAGATTATTCGCTTGAGTTACGTTGGAGATGAAACAACGAAACCCATCTTAAGTAACTTAGTACGCGAATTTGATGTAAACGTCAATATCCTTTACGGACATGTGGAAATTTTACAAAATACACCGATTGGGAATATGTTAATCGCAGTCGAAGGGACATCAGAGAATGTTGATAAAGTGATTGAGCATCTTGAAAATAGTGATGTCAGCACACAAAGATTTAATGATTTAGTAAAAGAATACGTGAAGAGGGAGGGATAACATGAGCGAATTAGTCTTAACAATTGGAAGTAGTTCGAAAGAAGTGTCGTCAGGTATTGTTACATTTTTAGAAACACACATTCCATATGCTTGGGAATTAAGAGAAGAATTTGTGGAAGCCATTTGGGAAACAGTTTATATGATGCTCGTATCTATTGGAATCGGTGGTTTAATCGGTTTGATACTGGGTATTATTATGACAGTGACTGGTTTCAATGGGATTTTAGAGAATAAAGTCGTTTATAAGGTCTTAGATTCACTGGTGAATATCTTCCGATCAATTCCATTTATTATTTTACTGGCCTTATTAATAAATGTAACAAGAGCGATTGTTGGAACAACGATTGGACCAACAGCTGCAACAATTCCAATTATTGTAAGTACGATTCCATTCTTTGCTCGTCAAGTTGAGATTGCCTTATTAGAGGTTAATCCAGGGGTAGTTGAAGCTGCTGAAGCCATGGGATCATCAAGTTTTGATATTATTACGCGTGTTTATTTACGCGAAGGGTTAACAGCTTTATTACGTGTAAGTGCCTCAACCGTTATTAACGTCATTGGTTTAACAGCGATGGCCGGAACTGTTGGTGGGGGTGGATTAGGTACGATGGCTATTGCGAGAGGTTACCAACGTAGTCGTATGGACGTTATCCTAGTCGCAACTGTGTTGATCTTAATTATCGTTTTTATTACACAATTAATCTTTAACTTGTTAATCCGAAAGACTGAACATTAAATATAGCGAGAGCAGGCATCTTAGAATCAATGATTCTAAGATGCCTGCTCTTTTTTAGTTCATTAAGTTGGAGTAGCTATTTCCTTGAATAAAGAACTGTGACTCTTCATAATGGTAGATGATTTTTGAATAATCAAATGGCACACCATTAGCCAAGTAAAAGATCGATTCGACTTGAATACCTGGGTCGCCTTCTTGTAATTCTAAGTAAACGGCATTTTGTTGGTTTAACTTACCAACTCTGAGGTAATGGTCTAAGAAACTGATTTGCAGTTTTAGATTGTTCGTTAAGTAATTAAAGACGGAATCTTTTGCGATTTGTTCATTCAAATACATGACGATATTTTTATCAAAGTAAGATTCTTCAATACAAAAGATGCGTCCCTCGATATAACGGAGTCGCTTCAAGTAATAAACTGGTTGATTAGCGTCGATTTGTAGATGTGCCTGAACGGTTTCAGACGGGATGACTTCTTTTAACTCTAAGACAGTGGATGTTATATCGAATTCGCGCAACATGCTGTCAAAACCTTGAATCTCCATAAGGTTAATATAGCCTTTATGTCTACGTCCTCGAACAAAAATACCACTCCCTCTTACTTGATAAATTAATCCGTGGCTTTCTAACTCATCCAAGGCTTTAATGACAGTGTTCTTACTTACTTCAAATTTGGAAACTAATTCATCTAAGCTAGGTAATTTATCACCTTGCTTTAAATTATTAGCTTCTATATATTTAATTATTTCTTTTGCTGTATATTCATATTTAAGCATTATATTTTATCCTTTACTTAATTTAGTTACTTCTATCATACCAAATTTGCTTAAAATATAACATATTATTTGGCAGTTGACAAAAGGTGGGGGTACAATTATAATTGTATCCGTACTAATCTAAGGAAGAAGGAGAGATATACATAATGTCTAGTGAAGATAAAAATGCAAAGTTAGCAAAAGTCATTCTAGAACAAATTGGTGGGGCAAAGAATGTTGATAAAGTAACGCATTGCGCGACACGTTTACGTCTATTTTTAAATGATGATTCAAATGTTTCTTTAGATGATATCAATAAACTGCCCGGTGTGGTCAGTGCAATAAAAAATGCAGGGCAACATCAAATTGTTATTGGGCAACATGTAAGTAAAGTATATGACGAGTTTGTTGAGGCGGCGGGAATTGCTGGGAAACCAAATCAATCAAATGAAGGTAACCAAAGTAATACATCTGTTTTAAACAAGATAATTGGAACGATGTCAGCGGTGTTTGCGCCATTTGTGTATATCTTAGCTGCATCGGGAATTTTGCAAGCGCTACTAATTATTTTAACAACACTATTTCCAACTGTAGCAGAGACTGGAACGTATCAAATTTTTAATATTGTATCGTGGGCACCGTTTGTATTCTTGCCAATATTTATTGCGATCACGGCTTCACGCCACTTTGGATCGAATACATATATTGCGGTTGCGGCTTCGATGGCATTAGTGAGCCCGGATTTAAGTAATATTATTGCCCAAGTTTCAGCTGGTGAAGAATTCCGCTTTTTCGGTTTTCTATTAAGTGAGACAACGTATACTTCAAGTGTACTACCAGCTTTATTCTTAGTTTGGGGCTTATCTTATTTAGAGAAATATTTAGACAGAATTTTCCCAGAAGTGGCTCGACCAATCTTAACGCCACTGTTTGCGATTGTTATTTCCGTTCCTTTAACGTTATTAGTAGTAGGACCTATTACGGCTGGTGCGGCTAACCTTGTTGCGGCAGGGTACAACTTTATCTATAATTTCGCGCCGGTTGTTGCTGGAGCTTTAGTAGGTGGATTATGGCAAATGCTTGTAATGTTTGGGATTCATTGGGGTATTATGCCGATTATGCTGGCGAACTTTGACCAGTACGGGATGGACTCACTTCAAGCATTCACATCTCTAGCAGTAAGTGCGCAAGTAGGTGCTGCTTTAGGGGTAGCAATTAAAGCGAAAAAACAAGAAATTAAACAAGCAGGTATATCTGGATTTTTACCAGGAATTTTTGGTATTACAGAACCAGCTATTTATGGAGTGAACTTACGTTTTAAAAAGCCATTCATTATTGCCTCAATTTCAGGTGCTATTGCGGCTCTTGTAGCGAGTTTATTCGGAGCACATTACTTTGCTTTTACAGGGTTACCTGGTCCACTGACAGTGTTCAACGCATTGAACAGTGAATACCCAATGTCATTCTGGGGTGAATTATTAGGTGTAGCGATTGCGATCATCTTACCAGTTATCCTGATTCAAATCTTTGGATACGGTGAAGATGCGGTTGATGAAGTTGTAAGTGATATTAAAGTAACTGAAGGAGATACACAAACAGATGAACTTATTTCGAAACCATTAGAAGGTAAAGTTGTTGCTTTAGAAGATGTTCCAGATCCAGTATTTGCTAGTGGAATGATGGGACAAGGTGTAGGTATTCAACCAACTGCTGGACAAGTTGTTGCACCCTTTGATGGTGAAGTGATTTTAGTAGCAGGAACGAAGCATGCTGTTGGACTACGTTCTAACGGTGGAGTCGAAATTTTAATTCATGTTGGTTTGGAAACAGTTGGTCTTGAAGGACGTCCGTTTACAACTCACGTGACTGAAGGCGATAAAGTAAGTCGAGGGCAATTATTAATTGAAGCTGATTTGGATATGATTAAATCAGAAGGACTTCCAACGGTTACACCGGTTGTTGTTACTAATACAGCTGACTATATGGATGTAGAAGTTGTGTTGGATGGCGAAGAAGTTATTATCGTTCATAAATAATAAGGAGGAAAAATTAATGAGTAAATTACCAAAAGATTTCTTATGGGGCGGGGCAGTAGCTGCCCATCAATTAGAGGGTGGCTGGAATGCGGGCGGTAAAGGGCCGAGCGTTGCGGATATAATGACCGCGGGTGCGAACGGACAACCGCGTGAAATCACAGAAACCGTTGAAGCCGGTAAATACTATCCAAACCACGAAGCGATTGATTTCTATCATCGTTATAAAGAAGATGTGGCGTTATTCGCTGAGATGGGCTTAAAAGCGTTCCGTACGTCAATTAACTGGACGCGTATTTTTCCAAAAGGTGACGAGGCAGAACCGAATGAAGAAGGTCTACAATTTTATGATGATCTTTTCGATGAGTTATTAAAGCATGATATCGAACCGGTGATTACCTTAACTCACTTTGAAATGCCACTGCATTTGGCTCATGAATATGGTGGATTTAGAAACCGTAAAGTCATTGATTTCTTTGTAAGATTCGCTGAAGTTGTATTTAACCGTTATAAAGATAAAGTAAAATATTGGATGACTTTCAATGAAATTAATAACATGATGGATTATTCGAATCCAATCTTCTTATGGACGAACGTCGGGGTTCAAGTTAAAGAAGGCGAGAATCCTAAAGAAGTCAGGTATACAACTGCGCATAATGTTCTTTTAGCAAGTGCAAAAGCTGTTGCGATTGGCAAAGAAATCAATCCGGATTTTGAAATTGGCGCAATGGTTTCTCATATTCCAATCTATCCAATCAATTCAGACCCTAAAAACGTGATGCTTGCTGAAGAATCAATGCGTCTACGTTACTTCTTCCCAGATGTTCAAGTAAATGGTTACTATCCAAATTATGCTCTAAAAGAATTCGAACGTGAAGGCCTGAATATTCCAATGAAAGACGGTGACGCAGATATTTTAGCTAATGGAACCGTTGATTATCTAGGGTTCAGTTACTACATGTCGAATGCGGTTGATATTAATAGCGGGCAAGGTGAAGATGAGGAAGCAAACGTTCATGGTAAGATTCCTTATCAAGTTGACAATCCTTACTTATCAGCTAGTGATTGGGGCTGGACAATTGACCCTGTTGGTTTACGTTATGTATTAAATCGCTTGTGGGATCGTTATCAAGTTCCTTTATTCATCGTTGAAAATGGTTTTGGAGCTATAGACACGGTTGAAGAAGACGGCAGCATCCATGACCCAGAGCGTATTAACTACTTAAAAGGCCATATCGAAGAGTTAATTAAAGCAGTCGATTATGATGGCGTTGAATTAATGGGTTACACTCCTTGGGGAATTATTGACTTAGTTTCATTTACTACCGGTGAAATGAAAAAACGTTACGGAATGATTTATGTTGACCGTGATAACGAAGGGAACGGAACTCTCGACCGTTCGAAAAAAGATTCATTTGAGTGGTACAAAAAAGTTATCGCAACAAATGGTGAAAATTTAGAAGCTTAATTTAAGAAGGCTCGAACATGGGGGGTGTTCGGGCTTTTTGTTGTCTAAATGCCCCTTTCCTTAATAGACGCCCCCTTTAGTCTATGCTACACTCAAAGAGTTGAAATATAAGTGAAAGAGGTTATTTGATGGATTATACTCTAATTTTAATGGTTGTTGGAGCGGTCTTTTTAGGCTCACTCATGCGTGCAACCTTTGGTTTTGGGGACTCAGTTGTAAGTATGCCATTATTAGCGCTACTACCGATTCCATTTTCAGTATCGGTGTCATTAATTGGTCTGACTGGGATGACAACTGCATTGATGTCAATTCAAAGAGGTTGGAAAGATAAAGATCCAGTCGTGATTAAGAAATTAACACTCGCAACAATCATCGGGATTCCGGTTGGACTGATCCTAGTTCGCTTTGCAGAACAGTCAGTGATTAACTTGATTCTAGGGAGTGTCTTAGTGATTTATTCAATGTATTCACTCACGGCCTCACCCGCGCGTCGAGAATACTTACAAGCAAAATTTGAAAATCCAAATTACTCTTATCCATTCGGATTTCTAGGCGGTATGTTAGGGAGTGCCTATAATATGAACGGTATTCCAGTGGTACTTTATGCTGCGGCCCGTGATTGGACGCCACGTCAGTTTCTAGGAACAGTTCAATCTCATTTCTTGATCTCGAGCGTATTTGTTATTTCCGGTCATGCTTTAAGTGGCTTTTGGAATTGGGATGTGGCTATTTACTTCGCCTTTTCAGTTCCAGTCGTTGCTTTAGGCATGTATATCGGAAGAAAAATTTACAACAAAATAGACACTGACAAATTTAGAACTTATATTTTTATTATGATTCTAATTCTAGGTGCAGTTAATATTGGTAACTTTATCCAAGCGGTGTAAGCAATGAGATGGAGCGTTTTTAACTAAACGCTCTATTTTTTATCGTGATTTGTGTATATGGTGTATTATATGATATAATACAACTAAGGAAGATGGAAAGAAGTGAATCGAAGGGGTGAGAATATGTTAATGGAGATAGATTTATCAGCGGAAACACCGATATACCAACAAATTCGCGATCAAGTTGTGTTAGGAGTCGGCCGCGGGGATTTAAAATACGGAGAAAATTTACCAAGCGCAAGGCAACTGGCTCAAGATTTGGGCGTCAATCCAATGACGGTGAACAAGGCTTATCAAACCTTGAAGCGGGAAGGTATTATTGTAGTGGACCGTCGGGTTGGAACAAAAGTGCGAGAGAATCCAGACGATATGATTGAAAGTGAGTATTTAAACCGACTGGAAGTGACTTTGGCAGAAGGCTTAGCCAAGACGGAAGATAATCAAGCTCTTAAAGAAAAAGTCGTGTCGATGTTAGAAAATTTAATTGAAGGGAGAGAGAATCAATGATTTTAATGACGATTATTCTAATCCTAGTCTTTGTAATGATGATGAATTACGCCGTCAGTTACCAAAATTTCAAAATATTTGGCCTGTCTTTTGCGCCAGAACATGCTGAAACAGATGAAGTTAAGACATTACAACGCCAGTTTAGAGTGACTCAACTAATTATAGGAGCCGTCTTTATTGGCTTGTCATTCTTGGTGAGTTTGGATCTATTCCAAGGGTTGCGCGATTTTATGTGGATACTCATATTATTTAGTTATTTTGTCTTATCTTATGTGCCGGTGTCGATTTGGCAGAGAAAATTCATGGCCTTAAAGCAGGAAAAGGGTTGGATATATGAAACACAAAAACGCGTGGTCGATATCAGTGTGACCCGAGAAAAAGGAAAAGCAGCGCCAAGCAAGAAATGGGCATGGCTCATTTGGTTACTGAGTTGGGTGCCAGTAATCATGGCATGGGTCGCTCAAAGTTCAGGAAGTTTCCTTCTGCCTTTAATCCTTGTACCGCTAACGCTCATCGTGATACCCTTGTCTTATGATATGGTGATTAGCAGTAAGACGCCGTTTGTGTCCAAAGATAGTGAAGTGACCCAAGCTTACATGCGTCATTTTGAAAGAAATAATGCGGTGAGTTACTTGGAGATGAGTTTAATGGTCAATATCTTCTTTATTGCTTTCACAGCACTCGTTCTCTTTAATCCATCGGATCTGTGGCTAATCCTATTATTGGGTGTGTTCTTACTAGCCATTGTTGCTTTAATGGCCCGAACAACTCAGAAAAATAAAGACCTCCAAGCAACATTTTTTGATCAAGCGGAATGGCAAATGCCTGAAGAAGAAGGCCAGTATAAATGGGGTGCCTACTATAATCCAAATGATTCCAGATTATTCGTGCCTAAACGTATATCCGGAATGGGTACGACAATTAATGTCGCTCATCCAGCTGGAAAGGTCATCATGGCGATCCTCGGAATCTTAGTCGTCGGTATTATTGGGCTCGTTCTGATGATGAGTCTGTCAGAATATGATGTTTCAATCCAAGCAGATACGGTTGCCGTCGAAGCACCGATGTACGGACTTGAAGTGGCCTATGACCAAATCGAATCGATTGAATTAAATGAAGGTCCGTTAGAAGGCTCACGCACAAATGGTTTTGGTGGAATGGAGAAACGCTTTGGTCATTTTAACTTAGAGGGTTACGGACCAGTAGAACTCTTCATCTATGACAGTCATCCTTACCACATCGATATTCAGTTTAGTGACGGGGAGTCACCAGGGTGGTTGATCTTTAACCAAACGACGCAAGCAGAGACTGAAGCCGTGTATCAAGCATTAGTAGAACAATGGGAAATGAATCAGTAGTAAAACGAACCAAGCACTTAAAGGTGTTTGGTTTATTTTTTAGGTTCATGAATTTTTGATGTTGGTGGACCGAGGAGCCAGGTGACGCAGTCACCTTGGCTCTTTTTTTATTCCTATGTTTAAGTGTCTCTCTATGCAACGATAGTTTGTGTTGTGTTCTCATCTTTA
>NZ_JBGQRB010000055.1:0-11732 GCF_045528645.1 Ruoffia sp. FAM 20857 | reverse complement strand
GAGACTAAAAAGTTTTTCTTTAGCTTAGAAAATCGATTAAAATATTTTAATTTCGATAAAGTGATCCAAAATTGAAAAATAACGACTAGAATAACTCAATATTTAAAAGTATGAATTATTCAGGATACTTAATGAATATTTAAAAAAAGATGATTAAATAACTTTTTGTTCATCTAAAATTAACATAAAATAATGAGGTGTATAAATGGTTGCTTTAATGGGTTATTTATTAATAATTGTTTTTATGATTCTAATTATGATGAAAAAGATATCTCCTTTCGTTGGCTTAGTTTTCCTACCAATAGTATGGGCGATTATGGGTCAATTATTTGGCTTATGGAATATTGATATTGGACAGGCTGCAATGGATGGTCTACTAGGTACAGCGCAGACAGGTATCATGCTATTCTTTGCAATATATATGTTCACAATTATGATTGATGCTGGTCTATTCGACCCGCTTTCAAACGCTATGATTCGTTTTGCAAAAGGAAATCCACTGAAAGTGATGATTGCAACAGTCGCATTGACTGCCGCAGTATCATTAAACGGTGATGGAACCACGACAATGATTATTGTATGTACGGCTTTTGTGCCAATATACAAACGTCTAAATATGAAGAGGTTAGATTTAGCCGTATTAACAATGACATCACATTCAATTATTAATTTGCTACCATGGGGTGGACCAACAGCGCGTGCGATTGCAGTAATGAATGTAAGTGAAGCAGATGTTATGCGTGGTTTAACACCAATGATGATTGCTGGAATTATTCACATGTTTATCGTAGCTTATGTGATTGGTCGCGGTGAACGGAAACGTTTAGGTGTCGTGAATCTATCGAATAATGAACTTGAGAAATTAATGGTTATCGAAGATCAAGAGACGCTTGATATCCGTCGACCTAAGAATGTTTGGATCAATGCGATTACTGTATTTGTTGCCATAGGGTTATTAATCGCCAATGTCATTCCATCAGCAATCATTTTTATGGTTGGTACAGTTATTGCGTTACTTGTAAACTACGGGTCGTTGACACTGCAAAAAGAGCGTATTGATAATAATGCAAGTGAAGCTAACCAAGTTGTTATGACAGTATTTGGTGCTGGAGTATTTATGGGAGTTTTACAAGCAACTGGAATGGATGATGGGATTGCATCAAGTTTGAATTCAATCATTCCAGAAAGCTTAAGTGGCTTCTTTGGTATCATTGTTGCTATTATATCCGCTCCAGGTACATACTTCTTACATAATGATGCATTCTACTACGGAATGATGCCTATTCTTGCTGAAGCAGGAACGGCTTACGGCTTTACTGCCTAGAGTTAACTTTTGCATCTTTAATGGGACAAGCTTTCCACTTATTCAGTCCATTAGTACCTTTTGCTTATGTATTATTAGGTATGACAAATGTGGAGTGGGGCGACTGGCAGAAAAAAGGCCTTCTCGTATCACTAGGAATATTTATTGTTTTTGTTATAGTTGGTGCAGTTACAGGGATAATGCCAATATCTTTGTAGAATCAATTTTAGAAAATGAAGGGAGCAATTGATGTGAAAATTACATTAATACCAGGCGACGGGATTGGTCCCGAAATTACTGAAAGTACACGGAATATTGTAGATGCGCTAGATATTGGAATTGAATGGGAAGTTGTTGCAGCGGTGAAGCTGTCTTTAATAAACAAGGTACATTAATTCCAGATGATGTTTATGAAAGTATTGAAAAGAATAAGATCGTGTTAAAAGGACCCATTATGACACCGATCGGAAAAGGTTTCCGTAGTGTTAACGTAGCCTTACGTAAGAAATACGATTTGTACGCGAATATTCGTCCTGTAAAAAGTTTAGGAACCATCCCATCTTTAACCAAAGATTTAGACTTAATTCTCTTTAGAGAGAACACAGAGGATTTATACGCAGGTGTCGAAAAGCAAATTTCAGATGATGAAGCTCATAGCATTAAGATCATCACACGATCCGCATCAGAACGAATTGTACGCGAAGCCTTTGAATATGCAAAAGCGAATGATCGTCAAAGTGTGACAGTTGTGACAAAAGCAAATATTATGAAGCTGACAGATGGATTGTTCCTAGATGTTGCCCGAGGCGTAGCTGAAGAGTACCCATCCATAGAATTCAAAGAAATTTTAGTCGATAATATGGCGATGCAATTAGTCATTAATCCTAAGCAGTTTGATGTTATAGTTACTGAGAACCTCTATGGTGATATTCTGTCTGATTTAATGGCAGGTTTAGTAGGTGGTTTAGGCTTAGTACCTGGAGCAAATATTGGCGAAGATATTTCAATTTCTGAAGCAGTACATGGTTCAGCCCCTGATATTGCAGGCAAAGGCCTAGCAAACCCCACAGCGATACTCTTGGGGGTTTGCCAGATGCTAGATCATATTGAGCAAAAAGATGCGTCAAATCGCCTAAGAAACGCATTAGACACCGTCTTAAGTGATTCAAATAACTTTACTAAAGATTTAGGTGGAGAGATGACTACTATAGGCTTTACTGATGCCGTCATAAAAGCTTTATAGTCTTAATAAGGAATATCTTTGAAAGAAGTAGTGCGACGGCGCTGCTTCTTTTTTTGTATCTTGAAATATAACCTAAAGATGGCTATAATAGAGAAGTTAAGCCGCCATAGTGTAATGGATATCACATAAGATTCCGGTTCTTAGGATGGGGGTTCGATTCCCTCTGGCGGCGTTTAAATTAATAAGATACTTAACAATTCATTTTATTCAATTGTTAAGTATCTTTTGTTTTATTTTTGCATGAACGGTTAACAATATAAATAAATACGTGTATACTGTGAGAATAGTTATGAGAGATAATTGGAAGTATATAGATAAGTTGTTTAATGGAGGAATGAGATGAGACGAAGTCGTTATCAAATTATGGTGTACATTGCCATGCTAGCTGCACAGGCAGTAGTTATAAGTATTCTTGAAGGAGCGATCCCTTCACCTCTTTCCTTTGCTCCTGGAGCTAAATTAGGTTTAGCGAATTTAATATCTGTGATTGCTATATTCACACTGCCTTTTTCAAAAAGTATTCAAGTCGTGTTAATTCGAACTGTACTCACTGCTTTAATTGGTGGTAATATGTCAACGTTTTTTTATAGTTTATCGGGGGGATTGTTAAGTTACTTTGCAATGTTATGGTCGAAAAAACTAGGACCTAATAAGGTGAGTATTATTGGGATTTCTGTTCTCGGAGGGGTAATGCACAACATTGGACAACTAAGTGTAGCAGCCTTATTTGCAAGATCGTTCTCCGTGATGAATTATCTTCCGGTTTTATCAATTTCTGGGATTTTAGCTGGCTTTGTTGTCGGCTTCCTTGGGAATTTTTTACTCGAGCGTATCTCAGTTCTTCAGATGTATCATAAAGAACACGTCGCAAATACAGACCAAAAAAATTGGTTATCAAATCATAAATAAAAAATACCTTCTAACGAAGCTACTTGAAAAAGTACTCATCGTTAGAAGGTATTTTGCTTATTGACTTGAACCTTGTGCAGAAATTAATTGTAAGACACGTTGCGTTGTACCATCTGAAGCAGTTCGTTCAATTACAATAATACCGACAGTTGGGGCAAAGTAGTAATTATAAGTAACAGAACCACTATCTTCTTGCGCCTGTTCTTCAATACGAAGAACATCATTAAAGGTTTGGCCACCTACATCATATGAACTTATTAATTCGGATACCTTGCGTCTTTTTTCTTTGTTGTATCCACTTGAAAAGCTTGATCCAATAGTTAAATCACTCGGTAAAATGAGCGATTCATCATTATCACTTGCTTCTGGTGAGTAACGTAAATCGTCTACAACATAATAATCATTGAAAGAAGCGAGTTCATAAAAGCCTGTATCACGGATTTGATACACATAAGCGATAGCTTCTTGGCCAGAAAATGACGTCACTTGAAAAATTCCGTTACTATCAGGCGAATATTCCATAATAATATCTTGGGCATCAAAGTAAACTTGATCACCTTGATATTGATAATTTATAAAATTTGCATAAGGAACAAATTCCTCAAAAGAAATGCTTATCTGTTGGCTCATACTTTCATCATCTACATTGTCATTTATTTCTTGATCCTCAGAAGAGTCAGGCAATTCATCTTGTTGGGAATCATTTATATTATTTTCTTGGGCTTGAATAACCTGTCCATTACTAATGCTTAAAAACATGATTGATAGAACAAAAGTTATAAACTTACGCATATTCAAATTAAAACTGACGCGCAAAATTGCCACCTACTTTCCATTTACTTCTTGTGTAATAAAAGTATAGCACATCAAAACTATATGTGTGTAAAGATTTCGGGGAATAAAGATTGAAGAATTTACTAATTATATTCGGTTTTATGAATTATTTGTGAAATTGATCTCCAATTACCTAGTTATTTTTTTGTAATTCCGATAAAATCTAGTATGATAAACAAGATAAGAATTACATGAGAGGAAGATAAAGATGAAAGATTGTATTTTCTGTAAGATTATAGATGGTGATATACCTTCAGCGAAGGTATATGAAGACAATGAAGTATTTGCATTCTTAGATATGACGCAAGTAACTCCAGGGCATACTTTAGTAGTACCAAAAAAACACGTTGAGAACATCTTTGAATATGATGAAGACGTTGCGGTAGCAGTCGCGAAACGCTTACCTAAAATTGCAAATGCAATAAAAGAAGCATTTCCTGATGTTAAAGGAATGAATATCGTAAATAATAATGGTGAGTTAGCATATCAATCCGTTTTCCATACTCATTGGCACCTATTACCACGTTACACTGAAGATGATAAATTCGCTATCGAGTTTAGTAATAATCAAGACAGCTATACACAAGAAGAGTTCAATGAAAGAGCAGCATTAATTGCGTCACAAATCAAAGAAAATTAAAGAGGTGTATTTATATGGTTGGATTTAAATCAGGATTATTTTGGGGAGCTTTCTTTGGAGGACTAGCAGGGTTAATGAATGCGCCCAAGAGCGGTAAAGAAACGCGTGAAGATTTGAAGCACTTTATTGATACGACAACGGATGATGTGAATGATGTTCGTTATAAAGTAGACAATTTAAGAATGTCAGTGCAGAAATTAACTCAAGAAGGCATGGATAGTGTTAAAACTGCGACAGATGGTATTCAAACATCGTTACAACATTTCGAAGAAGAAACCACGCCAAGAATTAATCGGATTCAACGTCATATCGAGGATTTAAACGAAGATATTGAAGAACAAGTAGAAGAAATTAATCTTAATAATTAATTAATTTAAATGAACTTAAATCAATTTGTTTGAATTTTCCTAGATTAATATATTAACATGGAGTTCAAATAGATAAAGTATGATATATTTGTAACATATTTAAAAATAGTTAGGAGCCAAAAACTTTATGAAAAAAACGCTAAAAAAAGTATCATTAGTTGCTTTAACATCAACATTATTACTTTCAGGACTAGGTAGTATTGCCTCAGTAATGGCACAAGAAGAATCAGCAGGTGAGGTCATTGCAACTGTAGGTGGCGAGGATATTACTAAAGAGGAATTATATGAATCAATGAAAGCTATCGCTGGTGATACAACATTGAGAACAATCATTCTAGAAACTGTCTTAGAACAAAATGTATCGGATGCTGAAGCACTAAGAACTGCAGCGGAAGAAGAAGTCCAAGCTCAGATCGACGAAGCGGGTGGGGAAGAAGTTTTCCAACAATTATTAGCATACCAAGGCTTAAGTGATATCGAAACATATACTTACCAAATCTTTGTAAGAAATATGTTCCAAGAAGTTGTAGAAAGCCAAATAGACATGTCAGATGAAGCTATTACAAACTACTATGAAAATGAATATTCACCTTTAATGGAAGCTCAACATATCTTAGTTGAAACAGAAGAAGAAGCCTTAGATGTGATTGAACGCATTAATAATGGCGAAGAATTTGATGCAGTAGCACAAGAAGTGTCATTAGATTCAACTGCACAAAACGGTGGATTATTACAACCATTCCCGGCCGGACAAATGGTTCCAGAATTTGAAGAAGCAGTAATAAACTCAGAGAACGGTAAAATGACAGAAACGCCTGTAGAATCACAATACGGTTTCCACGTTATTCGCACAATCAATAATGGTGAAAAACAACCATTAGAAGATGTTCGTGAAGATGTTGAAGAACAATACGTTACTTCACGCTTTGCTGATAGCCAATTCGCTTATGGAGTGATAGGTCAATTACTCCAAGATACTGGATATGAAATTCATGACGAAGACTTACAAAACGCTGTTCAAGACTTAATTGATCTTGCAAATGCAAACAATGAAGCAGCAACAGAAGAAGAATCAACTGAGGAGACAACTGAAGAATCTACGGAAGAAACTTCAGAAGAAACAGCTGAGGAAACAACAGAAGAATCAGCAGAAGAAACGACTGAAGAGACTACTGAAGAGTCTGCAGAATAATTTATAACATATAATAGACAGCTGATTATTAAATCGGTTGTCTTTTTTTGAGAATGAATGAGCAATTACTTATTATTCGTGAGAACTTCACATTTAGTTAAAGATAAACTCATGAAAAGACTAGCGATTTCTTAGGGAACTTTAAAGAAAGTCATTTGATGAGTATGTTAAATTAGATAAGGTAAAAGAACATACATAATCAGGAGGCTATGAAATGACACAAACAATAATTTCAAGAATCACTCAAGGTAAAGATGTCGCACAAAAAGCAATCGTTGAAAATTTCAGAGGTCTATATCGCAAAGATTCCCGTTTTACTTATCCTGAAGCCACACTAATATTACCAAAATCAGTTAAAAATAATAAATAATCACTTACAAACGCCACTGTATATCACTCATTGATGTACAGCGGCATTTTATTGTTTGTATATGTGAATTCAGCTACAAGCCGAGATTCATGTGATTCAAAAAAAGTGTTTGTGAAAAAATAAACACCATTTTTAATCATTGAATTAGTATAAAATTCGTATTTAGATAGCATCGATCACTTGATATTATAAATACAATAAAAAAAATAATATGTGAAATGGCGAGCTAGTAGTTTTGTTCCTATGGGATAAACAACGAAATTACTTGTGAAAAAAATATTAAAGTAAAAAACACATTGTAAAAACGTAATACTAGCGGTATACTATGAACGAAATTATTTGATAGGAAGTGAATATAATTGGCAAAAGAAATAGTAATTGTAGGTGCTGGCTTTGCCGGTGTTGCAGCGGCAAGAAAATTAGGTAAGAAATATAAAAAAGACAAAACTGTCAATATTACATTAGTTGACCGTCATTCATATTTAACATATATGACTGAATTACATGAAATTGCGGGTGGACGTTTAGAACCAGATGCAATTAAATATGATTTACGTCGTATTTTCCATCGTTTGAACAACGTAAAATTAGTAACAGATAATGTATCTGAAATTGATCACGATAACAATGTTGTTATTGGAGAACAAAGCAATTATAAATTTGATTATTTAGTATTAGCTGTTGGTGCTGAGCCAAATGATTTTGGTATCGACGGAGTGAAAGAGAATGGATTCACATTATGGTCAATGGAAGATGCAGAACGCGTTCGTGAACATATTATTGATATGGTTTATAAAGCTGCGCGTGAACACGACCCAGTTAAACGTCGTGCATTGCTATCATTCTTAGTATGTGGTGGAGGTTTTACTGGTGTTGAGATGATTGGTGAATTAGTTGAATGGTTACCAATCTTAGCTGAAGAACACAAATTAAATCCAGATGAAATCTCATTCCATTTAGTAGAAGCTGCTCCAAAGATTTTAAATACTGTTACAGAAAAAGAACAAGAGCGCGCTATGAAATATATGCGTAAAAAAGGCATTGATATTACTTTAGGTGATGGAATTGCTAAAATCGCGGAAGATCATATTGAACTTGCTTCAGGTAAGAAAATTGCTACATATACTTCAATTTGGACTGCAGGTATTAAAGCGAATACTGATGCTAGTGAATGGGGTGTTGAACAAGCACGTGCTGGTCGTTTAGTAGCAGACCAATACATGCAAGCAAAAGGATACGACAATGTATTCGTAGCTGGAGATTTAGTTTATTATGAAGATCCAACAAACAACAACATGCCTACACCTCAAATCGTTCAAGCGGCAGAGTTAACAGGTGATGTTGCAGCAACATCAATCATTTCAGAAATTAGTGGTACTGAAAAAGAAGAATTCGAAGGTAAATATGATGGTAACATGGTATCTATTGGATCAACTTATGGTGTAGCTTATCTCTATGATAAATACAGTGTTCAAGGCTTTATCGCCATGTTCATTAAACATGCAGCTAACGTGATTTACTTCTTAAGTATTGGAAGTTTCTACTATGCATGGTTGTATGTTCGTCACGAATTCTTTACAATCAAACACAAACGTAATATTTTCCGTGGTCACTTATCTGCTCATGGTAATATTTTATGGTCAGTGCCATTACGTCTCTTCTATGGAGCTATGTGGTTAGTTGAAGGGTTGAAGAAAACATTTGGTATGTTTGGTGGTCAATCTTGGTTTGAAGATGAAGTTGTCTTCCCGTTCCCTTGGTTACAAGAAGAAGTAACAAGTGCAGCGTCAGCAACTGAAACAGAAGAAGTTGTTGAAGTGGCAGAACAAATCTTTAGTTTAAACTATGTTTACGGTGAAGAGCCAATGTTAGTCTTTGATGAAATGCCAGGTTGGTTCGCATCAATTATGGAATTCATGATGCCAAATCAAGATGTTGCATTATTCATGCAAAAAATGATGTCATTAGTAGAATTAGGAATTGGTTTAGCTTTAATTGCTGGATTATTCACATTCCTAGTAAGTGGTTTAACTGTTGTCTTAGTAGCAATGTTCTGCTTATCAGGAATGTTTGTATGGGTTAACATGTGGTTCATCCCAGCTGCAATTGCTTTAATGATGGGGGCAGGTCGAGCATTTGGATTAGACTACTATGTAATGCCATGGTTAGGTAAACTATTCGATGGTTGGATATGGGGGAAACCTAAGCATATCTACACAGATAATATAGGATAAAAGAATAGATTATTTTAAATCGAAAGCTAGGATTTTAACGGATAGAAAGTAGACCTATCTTCGTTAAATCCTGGTTTTTTATATTTTTATAATGTTTATAGATGGGAGAAAAAAACATTGATACATGAGATTTGGCGTGAGTATCCTGAGATAGAAAAAGCCTTAAAAGAAACTAAACAAACCATGCGTAAAGGTATTTCTATTCGCATACCCGAAATAGAAGCTAAGATACAAGAATACATTGATGCGCCAGGTAAATATCTACGTGCAGGTTTATCTTTGATGTTTTTCTATATGGAAAACGGCAGTATGAACAAAAAAATAATTACATATGCGGCAGCGATTGAGTTACTGCATTTAGCAACGTTGATTCATGATGATGTGATTGATAGCGCCGATTTAAGACGTGGTATTGAAGCGATGCACATAGCACAAAGTAATAAAATCGCGGTTTATGCAGGTGATTATCTCTTTAGCTACAGTGGCCGTTTAGTATCTGATTTAATTGATGAAGTTCAGTTCCAAAACCGCAATAAGTGGATTTTAGAAAATATTATGAGTGGTGAATTGCGTCAACTAGCTAATACCTTTAATAAAGAGATGACAATGATTGATTATATTCGTCAAATAAGAGGAAAGACAGCCATGTTATTCGGACTGTCAGCTTCAGGTGGCTACTATCTAGCAAATAATGACATCCGAAAAGCACAAAATGTAAGATTACTTGGAACCTATTTAGGTATTGCTTTTCAATTACAAGATGATTTAATTGATTTTTTAGTCCCGGCAGGCACTTCCGGAAAACCAAGTATGCAAGATGTTCCAAATGGAAATTACACGGCGCCATTACTACTTGCGATGGAGAAGAGTGACTCGGTAAGACGTTATGTAAATGAAACGGTTGAGTGGGACGAAGCATCATTAGATAAGTTGTCATTAATGATGAAAGAAACCGGCGCTTTTCACGACACCGAAGTACTCATTGAACGATATATTGAAAAAGCCTTATTTTATCTAGATAGAATAAGTGATTCTGAGTATAAAGCACAAATCAAGAAAATAATCTTACTAATATCTAATCGACAGTACTAACACCAGAGTCATTACTAGACAAATAAATGATTCTATTATAAACTAAGTTTAAGTAATTTTGCCTTTGTATCACGAAGGTAAACACTTACCAAAAAAAGGAGATGACATTAATGAAAAAGAATTTATTAAAGGGTACTCTATTATTAGGATCAATGTTTATATTAGCTGCCTGTGGCGCTGAAGAAGAAGCACCAGAAAGCGTAGAATCTGAAGTATCAACTGTTGTCGAAGAAGAAGTAGAATCGGAAGAAACAACTGAAGAGTCAGAAGAATCAGAAGAGTCAACTGAAGAAGAAACATCAGAAGAATCAGAAGAGTCAACTGAAGAAGAAACATCAGAAGAATCGGAAGAGTCAACTGAAGAAGAAACATCAGAAGAATCGGAAGAGTCAACTGAAGAAGAAACATCAGAAGAATCGGAAGAGTCAACTGAAGAAGAAACATCAGAAGAATCAGAAGAGTCAGCTGAAGAAGAAACATCAGAAGAATCGGAAGGGTCAACTGACGAAGAATCATCAGCAGATTCAGAAGAATCAGCTGACGATGCTGCAGTAGTAGGAACTGACGAATCAGCAGAAGCTGGTGCATTAACAGACGGTGAATACTCAGTTGTAGGTAACCCAGACGAACGTGGTTGGGCTGTAACTCATACGATCACTGTTGCAGATGGAGAAATTACTGATTCAAACTTTGATTACGAAAATGAAGACGGAGACTTAAAATCAGAAGATGAAGAGTACAATACTCAAATGGAAGAAGTAGCTGGCGTATCATCGGCAGATGCAACTCAAGAATTAAATGATGCATTAGTTGAATCACAATCAGCAGACGTAGATGTTGTTTCAGGTGCAACTTCAACATCAACTTCATTCCAATTCACTTCGCAAGTATTATTAGAGTTAGCTGCACAAGGCAACACTGAAGAAGTTAATGTTGATGAACTAGAATTAGCAGACGGTGAATATACAGCTGAAGACTTAACAATTACTGTTGAGGGTGGCGAAATTACTGACGCAATATTTGAAGCTGAAGATCAAGACGTTGCTGATGAATTAGCAGCTGCTTTAGTAGAAGCTGGAAATGTTGAAGGTGTTGAGCCGGTAGAAGGTCAAGAAGAACTTTCTACAACATTCATCGCTTTAGCAACTCAAGCTACAAATGATGCTAAATTAGCAAGTTTAACAGCTGATGCAGAAGAGTCTAGTGAAGAATCTGAAGAGTCTAGTGAAGAATCTGAAGAGTCATCTGAAGAATCAAGCGAAGAGTCAACATCAGAAGAAACTTCGGAAGAATCATCTCAAGTAGAGTCTGAAGAATCAACTGAAGAAGAATCATCTGAAGAAGAATCATCTGAAGAATAAGCCAAAATAATTAAATAGAAAATATGTCATAAGTGAGCTAATTTATACAATTAGCTCACTTTTTCGGTTCATGAATTTTTGATGTTGGTGGACCGAGGAGCCAGGTGACGCAGTCACCTTGGCTCTTTTTTTATTCCTATGTTTAAGTGTCTCTCTATGCAACGATAGTTTGTGTTGTGTTCTCAT
>NZ_JBGQRB010000054.1:0-12144 GCF_045528645.1 Ruoffia sp. FAM 20857 | reverse complement strand
CTTAGTTCCACTAAGCGAATTGGTAGAGTCTGCTTACGCAAGGTATTGAACCGCCGTGTACGGAACCGTACGCACGGTGGTGTGAGAGGTCGACTAGTCAAATAATGGCTAGTCTCCTACTCGATTTAATTATACTTTTATATTTTAAATAAATCATTTAAGGCTTCAGCCATCGTTGGGTGAGTGAAAATTTGATCTCTGAGTTGAGTGTAATCCATATCAGCGATCATTGCCGTTGAAATAATGTTAATAACTTCATGTGATTCTTCACCAAATAGGGTAGCACCAAGAATCTTATTCGTTTTGCTATCAATAATCGCTTTATATAAACCAGTTTGGTTATCTAATATTTTCGCTTTAGGAATAGAACTTACATCCAGACTGGCAACCTTGTAATCAAGACCTTGCTCACGCGCAGCAGTTTCTGATAAGCCGACCTGTGATAAAGGCGGCTCGATAAATGTTGTTGCAGGTACGTTTTTTCGACGGTCTGTACTATACGACTTGTCACCATAAATGAAGTCACGAATGATGCGGTAGTCATCAAGTGAGATATAAGTCTGTTGAGGACCACCATTAACATCGCCGAGTGCAAAAATATGTGGAAGATTAGTTTGTAAAAACTCATTCACTTCAACTGCACCTTTTTCTGAAACGGTGATGCCAGCCTTACCTAAATTCAAGTCTTCGATATTCGGTTTACGACCCGTTGCAACCAATAGGTGAGTGGCTTGAATCTCATGTTGGTCACCATTTATATTATAATATATAGACACCGAATCAGCATTTTCTTTTACAGATTGCGTATTCGCATTCGTCACAATATTAATACCTTGAGCTTCAATTGCAGCAATCACAGCATCACGAACATCTGCATCTTCATCTTTAAGAATCGTATCGTTGCGATCAATTAATGTTACATTACTTCCAAATTGACTATAAATAGAAGCCAACTCTAAACCAACGGGACCAGAACCAATAATAGCCAAATCTTTTGGTAAATCAGTTAATTCAATTAGCGATTCAGAAGTCAAAATACGGTCACTTAATTCTAAACCATCAATATTAGGAATAAATGGACGCGCACCCGTATTAATAAAAATACGCTCAGCTTGAATTTCTTCAACGCCATCTTCAGTATGAACTTCAACGGTATTCTCATTAATAAATGAAGCCGTCCCATCTAGAACTTCAGCATTTTCTAAATCGGCAACTTTATGGTAATTTCCATTATTTAGTTTGCTGATTAACTCATTTTTAGCGTTCACAGCCATTGAATAGCCTAATTCATCACGTTTGAAAGCTAAGAATTTTAATTTCTTCGTTGGAATACAAGCAACATTTATACAAGTCCCGCCGTACATTTTCTTAGATTTCTCAACTAGAATAACATCCTCACCACGACTTGCGAATTCTCCCGCGAGCGTTTTACCCGCCTTACCAAAACCTATAATTAAATTTTTAACTTGTTTCATAAAACCACCCCTAACTCATATTGTACTACAATTAACAAAATTCACTAAACAAATTGCTTGTAGATAAAATAAAAACCCCTATAAAATAGGGGCTAGAGAAAGACATTAATTTTTTAAACTTTGAATTGGAGCTGGAATACGCCCACCACGATCAACGAATACTTTCGGAGAAGTTTGGTTTAATGGCATGACTGTACCAGAACCGAAGAGTCCACCGAAATCAAGTGACTCGTCATCTGAGCGACCAATCGCAGGAATCACACGAACAGCGGTAGTTTTAGAGTTAATCATACCAATGGCTGCTTCATCAGCAATCAAGGCAGAAACAACTTCTGGTGGTGTTGTTCCTGGAATAACAATCATATCCAAACCTACAGAACAGACGGCCGTCATCGACATTAATGTTTCAATATTTAAAGTACCATTGGCAGCCGCGGCAATCATCCCCGCATCTTCAGTCACAGGAATGAAAGCACCAGATAGCCCACCAACGTGAGATGAAGCCATCACGCCACCTTTTTTAACCGCATCATTTAACATGGCAAGTGTGGCGATTGATCCATGTGCACCTACTTGGTCTAAACCGATTTCTTCTAAGATATGCGCCACAGAATCGCCTACTGCTGGTGTTGGAGCTAAAGATAAATCAACAATTCCAAATGGAACACCTAGCATTTCAGAGGCTTGTGTCCCAACTAATTGGCCCATACGAGTGATCTTGAATGCTGTTTGCTTAATGGTATCAGCGACAACTTCTAATGAAGCCGATTTATCTAATTTTGCTAAAGCAGTACGCACCACACCAGGACCAGAAACGCCGACATTAATAACAACATCTGGCTCTCCAGATCCATGAAAAGCACCGGCCATAAAAGGGTTATCCTCAACAGCATTACAGAAAACGACAATCTTAGAAGCACCCATACACTCATTATCTTGTGTTAGTTCAGCAGCTTCACGAACGATATTTCCCATCATCGCCACAGCATCCATATTGATACCCGCACGGGTTGAACCAATATTCACTGAAGAACACACATGATTTGTCTCAGCCATGGCTTGTGGAATAGATTGAATTAATTCCAAATCACCTTTACTAAAGCCTTTGTGGACTAAAGCAGAATAACCACCGATATAGTTTACACCAATATCTTGAGCGACTTTATCTAAAACTCGCGCGTATTTTAAAGGATCGCCACCTGAGGCAGCAAGCAGTTGAGAGATAGGAGTGACAGCAATCCGTTTGTTTACAATCGGAATACCAAATTTACCTTCAATCAACTCACCAGTTTTAACTAAGTCTTTGGCAGATTTATAAATTTTGTTATAAACCTTCTCACAGGAACGAT
Organism: Ruoffia sp. FAM 20857; assembly: GCF_045528645.1. NCBI lineage: Bacteria > Bacillati > Bacillota > Bacilli > Lactobacillales > Aerococcaceae > Ruoffia > Ruoffia sp. FAM 20857. The sequence continues at coordinate 9,320 of NZ_JBGQRB010000054.1, read as the reverse complement.
CAATATCCCCATCCGCACAATCAACTAAGGATATACCCATCGTAATGGTACGAATATCTAAGTTATCTTCTTTAATCATAGAAACAGTTTCAATAACATTTTGCATTTCTAACATGGTTTAACTCCTTAAATTCGGTGCATAGAATTAAAAATATCCTCATGCATCACGTGTATTTCCATCTCAGGGATACTTTCCTTCGTGTTCTGTTGAAATTCTTCAAATTCAATTGAAAGCTTATCAATATTCACTAACATCACCATCGTAAAGTAATCTTGCATAATCGTTTGTTCAACATCCACGACGTTTACATTGTATTTAGCGCATTGTGTCGCAACTTCTGCTAGAATCCCTACTTTGTCTTTCCCAATTACAGTAATAACAGCTTGCATTGTGTTAACCACCTTTTGATTTGTTTTGTAAATTATAGCACACCCGAAGAATTTTCCCTACATAAAATGAAAAAATAATTAGAAACGCGAAAATAGTCACTTTCCTATACATTATTTTATAATTTATTATAATGTAAATAGACTCATAGAAAGGGTGGCTAAGTATGAAGAAAGTTTATTATTCTAATAAAGCACCAAAGCCGATGGACCCATATTCGCAAGCCGTTCGTGTAGGAGATATGTTATATGTATCAGGTCAAATAGGCATTGATCCAGAAACTAATAAATTAGTTAAAGGGAATGCTGAAGAAGAAATGAAGCAAGTTTTCAAAAATATTGCCCATATATTAGATAGTGCAGGTTTGAATTTAACAAGCGTTGTAAAAGTTGTGTTATATATGAATGACATCGGTGATTCATCGATATTTAACGAAATCTATGCCATGAATTTTCACAAGCCGTATCCAGCTAGAAGTTCTTTTGCCGTAAGTAGTTTACCAATGGGAGCAAAAGTAAAAATGGAGGTCATTGCTCATTACGAGTCATAAAATAAGCTTAGTATTTTAAGTTATTGTTTGTATTAAAAAACATTATAATTTAGTAGAGAACTTCTAATGCAATCTGTTATAATAAATGTATAATAGAATTATGACTTATATTGAAGAGGAGAGAATTAATTAATGTCTAAAACATTTGCAATTAATGCTGGGAGCTCAAGCTTAAAATTCCAGTTATACAATATGCCAGAAGAATCAGTTATTGCTAAAGGGTTAGTAGAAAGAATTGGTATCAACAATTCAGTATTTACAATCGAATATGGTGATGATCAAGAGTTTACTGTAACAGAAGATATCGCAACTCATGCTCAAGCGGTTGATATGTTATTTGATAAATTAGAAGAATTCCAAATTATCACCGATCTAACTGAAATTACAGGTGTAGGGCACCGTGTAGTAGCAGGTGGAGAAATCTTTAAAGAATCAACTTTAGTTACTCCAGAAGTAATTAAACAAGTTGAAGACTTAAGTGAATTCGCACCTTTACATAACCCAGCAGAAGCAGAAGTTATGCATGTGTTTGAAGAGCGTTTACCACACGCAACTGCCGTAGCAGTATTTGATACATCTTTCCATACTTCAATGCCAGAAGTTAACTACTTATACAGCTTACCTTACGAATACTACGAAGACTTCCAAATCCGTAAGTACGGTGCTCACGGAACAAGTCATGATTTCGTAAGTAAACGTGCAGCTGAATTAATGGGCAAACCTATCGAAGACTTAAAAATCATTACGTGTCACTTAGGTAACGGTGCATCAATTACAGCCGTTGACGGTGGTAAATCTGTAGATACATCAATGGGATTCACTCCTTTAGCTGGTGTAACAATGGGTACTCGTACAGGTGATATCGATGCATCAATCATTCCATTCTTAATGGACAAATTAAACATCACTGATGTGAACGATGTAATCACAATTTTTAACAAAAAATCTGGTTTACTAGGTTTATCAGGTGTATCAAGTGATATGCGTGACGTTGAAGATGCTGCGGCAGAAGGTAACGAACGTGCACAATTAACGTTAGATATCTTCATGAATCGTGTTCAAAAATACATCGCTCAATACATCGCAGTTATGAACGGTGTTGATGCAGTAGTATTCACAGCAGGTATTGGTGAAAACTCTGGAATTACACGAAAATTAATCATGGACGGAATTACGTTCTTTGGTGGAGAAATTGATGACGAGCGTAACGACACTCGTAAAGAAGCATTAATTTCAACTGACGACTCAAGATTTGCAATCTACAACATTCCTACAAACGAAGAAGTAGCGATTGCACGTGACGTTGAACGCTTCAAATAATAATTAACATAATCAGACCGCAAACCTAATTGGTTGAGCGGTCTATTTTTAAAAGGAGGTCATGACAATGAGTGAAAGAGAATTAATGGATCAAAGCGGTATGCAAAGAACATTAAAGCGTATTGCCCATGAGATCTTAGAGAAGAATAAATCGACGGAAAAACTGGTGATTCTTGGAATTAAAACAAGAGGCGAGTTTTTAGCAAAACGCCTACAAGAAAAGGTCGAAGAAATAGAAGGCGTAAAATTACCGCTGGAAATTTTGGACATCACTTTCTATCGCGATGATTTATCTAAAAAATCTGTCAGTCCTGAAGTAAAAGCTGTTTCTTTTGAACATGATTTAACTGGAAAGAAAGTAGTAGTAGTGGACGATGTTCTTTATACCGGAAGAACCGTTCGTGCAGCCATGGATGCCATCTTAGAAAATGCGCGCCCATCACACATTCAATTGGCTGTTCTTGTTGATCGCGGACACCGAGAATTACCAATTCGACCAGACTATGTTGGAAAGAATATTCCAACATCTAAGCAAGAGAGAGTCAAAGTAGAAGTTGAAGAAGTTGACGGAAAAGATTTAGTCAGTGTATTAGATTAAAAAAAGTGGGGAACAGGCTCTTAAAATTGAGTCTGTTCCCCACATTTTTTATGTTATTTTTTTCCATTGTTGGCTTTGAATAACCAATAAAAGACAAATACCATAAAGAAGACGACGAAGAGTGCTGCTAACATCCAAATTAACATTAAGTCAATCAGATTATTTACGACTAAAATAAAGCCGAGAATCCCCACTAAAAATAGCAATATACTAAAAATAATAATAACTTTATTGGAATAATCGCCGAATACTTCGAGTAAAGTCCGTCTATAGATTAATAAATATGCACCCAATATCATAAACATAGCAGGAAAAGCATAAATTAAAATATTAAATATCATTTGTAAACCTTCCTTTGATTAATTTTCTTTGAATTCATTGCCTTTATAATAACTGATCGCAAGCTGGGTCCGATCACGCAACTCCAACTTCAGTAACAGTTGTGATATATAGTTTCGAACTGTTCCTTCACTCAGATAAAATTTTTCGGCAATTTCTTTATTATTCAAGCCTTCTGCGACAGCTTGATAAATATCTAATTCACGAGGTGTGAGTTCACTCAATATTTCTTGATTTGATTGAGAGACTGATTGAGCAACGTTATTCACGATAGTATTATCGAGAACGGTCTGATTATTAAGAACAGCTTCAATGGCTGGCAAGATACTTTTAATATTTTGCTTTAAGATATAGCCTGTACACCCTAATTGAAGGGCAGCTTGTATGAAATCTGAGTCTTCAAAAGTAGTAACGAGTAGAATTTTTGCTTGCGGAAATTCACTCAAAATAGTCGAAGCAGCATCGATTCCGGATTTATCTTGCATTCGAATATCTAACAATGTGATGTCTGGCTTGTAAATTGAGTAATTAGCAATGGCTTCTTCAGCAGAATAGCCGGTTATTATTACTTCGTAGCCACCATTCTCAATAATTAAACTCAAAGATTCTACTACTATTGGATCATCATCAATAATCATTACAGTTGTCAACATGTTCACCCCTTTTATCATGTTTCTTTAATTGTAGTTGAATTTACAATGATTGTCACGGAAGATTAAAAAAAGTACCAGAGATGAAGTGAATCATCTCTGGTACTCGACTAAAATTAAGCAAAATTAGAATAATTGCTTATATATTAGCTAGCTTTTTCCGCTTGATCGCTAGATGTTTTGATAGCTAAAACGATTAAAATGACATACCAAATAATTTTTAACCAAGGCCAATTACGCATGTTCATTCCTCCTATCTTTATATGTCTTATTATACCTAATTTCATCTTAAATTACATTTAATTTGACTGTTATAAGTCATTAGGTTTATAAGAAGAACCCATGTTTGGTGACGTTACTAATAAAATGTATAATGAAATTGAATTAATGAAGGAGGAGTAATATGAAGATTGAACATATTGGCATGTGGGTTAAAGATATTGAAGAGACACGACAATTTTATGAAACTTATTTTGACGCTTCTGCAAATGATTTATATCACAATGAGAAAAAAGGGTTTAAATCATACTTTTTAACATTCGCAAGTGGGGCACGATTAGAAATTATGCATCGTGATGATATGACTGAAGCAGCAGGGGAATTGTTTGGTTATGCCCATTTAGCAATTAGTGTAGGGGACAAAGATGATGTCGATCAATTTACAAAGCGTTTAACTAATGATGGCTATGACTTATTAGATGGACCAAGAACGACAGGAGATGGCTATTACGAAGCAGTTGTTCTTGATCTAGATGGAAACCGTATCGAACTAACAACAGATTAAATTGCAGTAAGCCTCAAGTGTTCAATAGTTAACACTCGAGGCTTATATTAATGTGCACAAAAAAAGTCGGCTGTAAAGCCGACTAAAAGGCATCCGGTGGTGCCGTTTTCGTATATATATGTTATTGAACCTGCAAGTAATTACAGGTGGGCTCCACACTTGCTTTTTCTGACTTCCAAGTGTAAAAGGCTTGTCATAGAAACAAGATCATAGGATCCCGAGATAAAAAGAAATGTTCGGTCCACACAATATATATACAACGTACACCTCAGAGAACCTTTGTTAAATACATTATAGCACTAATATAATAAATTGCAACAAAATAAGATGTGTTGCCCTGACAAGCTTGTAAAGGGTTACTGACACAGATAGGTATCGTTATTATTGTTTAATTTGCTTATATATTTGAGCGAGAGCTTCTTCATATTTACCTGTAGGATCAGGTTCGAAGTATTGACGACGCTTCAAATTATCAGGTAAATATTGTTGTTCGACATAATGGTGCGGGAAATCATGCGGGTATTTATATTCAACACCACGACCTAATTTTTCAGCACCGGAGTAGTGAGCGTCACGAATATGATCGGGCACTTGTCCGACATTACCCGCTGAAATATCTGCCATTGCACTGTTTAAGGCACGATAAGTTGTGTTTGATTTAGGACTTAAAGCTAAATCGGCGACCGCAAAAGCTAATGGGATCCGCGCTTCAGGCAAGCCAACTTTTTCAGCTGCTGTCACAGCCGAAACTGTCCGTGAAGTAGCTCCAGGATTTCCTAAACCAATATCTTCATAAGCAATAATCAATAACCGCCTACAAGCAATAGTTAATTCACCTGCTTCTAATAAAACTGCTAAGTAATACATCGCTGCATCGACATCGCTCCCTCGAATTGATTTTTGAAGGGCAGAGATGGCGTCGTAATGAGCATCTCCATCTTTATCATGCGTCATCCGTTTATGTTGCAGACATTCTTCAGCGACGTCTTGTGTAATTTTAATGACATTATCTTTATCGGGTTTGGTTGATAAGACAGCCAATTCTAGGGCATTTAAGGCAGAGCGAATATCGCCATTGGTCACATGAGAGAAATGATTTAATATATCATCTGGAATCTCTACATTATATTCACCTAAGCCGATGTCATTATCTTCTAGGGCTCTTTGAAGACCTAATTTAATATCTTCGGGAGCCAAAGGTTTTACTTCAAATATTTGTAATCGACTTCGAATCGCCGGATTAATGGTGATGTATGGATTTTCAGTAGTAGCTCCAATGAGTATGACCCGACCATTTTCTAGATGAGGTAGTAAATAGTCTTGCTTCACTTTATTTAAGCGATGAATTTCATCAAGTAACATAATAACAGTTCCCGACATCTTCGCTTCTTCAACGACTACTTCCATGTCTTTTTTAGAATCTGTGGCAGCATTTAAGATCCGAAAAGCATATTTCGTACTACCCGCAATGGCACTGGCGATACTTGTTTTACCTGTACCAGGAGGTCCGTAAAGAATCATCGATGATAGACGTTCTGAAATCACCATCCGTCGTATAATTTTTCCTTCGCCAACAAGATGTTTCTGTCCCAAAACTTCGTCAATATGTTTAGGGCGCATACGGTAAGCTAATGGTTGTTGCATAAGATACTCCTTTCGCAATAAGTTGTATTCATTGTTTATATATGTAAACTAAATAATAATTATCTAATGTATTATATATGATATTTGAATTAATTGATAATTTCTAGATTAAAGTTATTATTTTATATATTGATAAACTTAGATATTGCAGTTATTCAAACTTGTGTTATAATGTTAAAGTTGTATTAATAGACATGTTGAAAGGAGGGTTTAAATGGTTTATTTAGATAATGCTGCGACGACAGCAGTGCGACCAGAAGTTCTGGAAGTGATCCATGATTCATTACTGAATGATTATGGGAATCCATCAAGCACATATCGCCTTGGAAAAAAAGTAAAGCACTCAATGATCCAAGCACGTAAACAGCTCGCAGAGCTATTGAATGTGGACGAATCAGAAGTTTACTTTACAAGTGGTGCGACTGAAGCAAACAATTGGGCAATTCGCTCTCAAGCCGAGAAGTCAAAAGAATTAGGGCAAGGAAATCATATTGTGACTACCGCAATTGAACATCCGTCCGTTACAAACGTAACGAAATATCTTGAGACTCAAGGCTTTGAAGTAACATATATTCAACCGAATGAAAGAGGTGAGATAACAGTCCAGCAGTTCATAGACGTTACAACTGATCAAACAATTGGTTGGATTGCGATGGCAGTTAACAATGAAGTTGGTTCAATTCTGCCCATCTTTGAGTTAGGTGAAGAAGCGAATGAGCGCAATCTATGGTTTCACATTGATTCTGTTCAAGCAGTAGGGCCAATGGCTTATGACTATTCACAGTTGAAATGCACGACCTTTGTTGGTTCTGCCCATAAGTTTAATGGTCCAAAAGGGATTGGCTTCTTAATATATCGTTCTTTCCAAGAACATAACCATCTTGGACCCTTACTTTATGGTGGCGGTCAAGAAAATAAGATGCGATCAGGTACTGAGAATGGCCCTTATATCTTAGGGATGGTAAAAGCACTCGAATTGACTTTCGCTGAGCAAGAAGAAACATATAGTAAATATGAAAAGTTACATCTTTATTTAATTGAGGCGCTGAATGAACGTGATATTGAATTTGAAATTAATGGCGATATGAATAATCGAGTACCATATATCAATAATTTGTGGTTTAATGGTAATATAGCAAGCCAAATGCTAATAAAAATGGATTTAGATGATGTTTATATCTCAGCGGGAAGTGCATGTTCCGCAGGGAGTCTCATTGAGAGTGACATTTTAAAAGCTTATTACCCCGATCAACCAGAACGGTGGAGCCAAAGTTTACGAATTTCATTCGGTTATCAAACTACACGAGAAGACATCGATCAATTTATCCATAGTTTAAAGAAAATATCAGAGGGGAAGATCGATTTATGGCATTCAAAGAAACTGCAGAATTAAAAGGATTCAACCGTACATTTAGTGTGAGCCCAGAGGCACGTCCATACACTTTACGTGATAATGGCTTTACTGACACAAAAAGTGGGAACTTTATTTATAAAAGAGCACTAGACTCTACACATAAACAAGGTCTTGTATTAAAAGTAACTGTTGATAAAGATCTAAAAGGACTTAAAATATCAACAGTGAACGAAAAAGGTCTAACTGCCGTAGATATTTCAAAATTAGATAATAATAGCATGATCGTTGAAAAAGTGAATTTTATCTTTGATGGCTTTGTTGACCGTAATGTATTAAACGAAAAATAAAAACAAAAATAAAAGTTATAGAAAGGAAATGACAATGTCAGATAACAGCAATACTAGAGTTGTCGTAGGAATGAGTGGCGGTGTGGATTCATCCGTCACAGCATTGCTATTAAAAGAACAAGGTTATGATGTAATTGGGTTATTTATGAAGAATTGGGATGACACGGATGAATTCGGAGTCTGTACTGCAACAGAAGACTATAAGGACGTGGCTTTAGTAGCTGAACAGATTGGAATTCCTTACTATTCTGTAAACTTCGAAAAAGAATATTGGGACCGTGTGTTTGAGTACTTCTTATCAGAATACAAAAAAGGACGCACACCTAATCCAGATGTTATGTGTAATAAAGAAGTGAAATTTAAAGCATTCTTAGATTATGCTTTAGATCTAGGTGCAGATTATGTTGCGATGGGGCACTACGCACAGGTGAAACGTGATTTAGATGGAACCGTTCATTTATTACGTGGTGCAGATAATAATAAAGACCAAACATACTTCTTAAACCAATTATCACAAGAACAATTACAAAGAAGTTTATTCCCATTAGGGCATTTACAAAAATCAGAAGTACGTGAAATTGCTGAAAAAGCAGGCTTAGCAACTGCTAAGAAAAAAGATTCTACTGGAGTTTGTTTCATTGGAGAACGTAACTTTAAAGAATTCTTATCAAATTACTTACCGAACAAACCGGGTAGAATGATGACACTTGACGGAGAAGTTAAAGGTGAACATTCAGGTTTAATGTACTATACTATCGGTCAACGCCAAGGTTTAGGAATTGGTGGGGGCGGCGATTCTAACGAGCCATGGTTTGTCATTGGTAAAGATACTGAAACACAAACTTTATATGTTGGTCAAGGATATCATCATGAAAACCTATACTCTGATTACTTAGAAGCATCAGATTTAAGTTTCACTAGTCCTTTACCAGTGGACGGAACATTTGAATGTACAGCAAAATTCAGATACCGTCAACAAGACGTTGAAGTTAAAGTTGAGATCGATGCTGAAGCAGATTTTGCTACAGTTTACTTTAAAGAACCTGTTCGTGCAATTACACCAGGTCAAGCGGTAGTCTTCTATGATGGAGACGAATGTTTAGGTGGCGGAACGATTGATGCTGCATTCTCAAACAGCCAAAAAAGACAATACGTATAAGTAATAGACTGAAGAAGGTCAGAGTGATTCGTCACTCTGACCTTTTTTAATACCATAATATATTGGTTCTTGAATTTTTGGTGTTGGTGAGAGAAATCTCACTGACACCTTTTTTTGTATGTACACAAAAGCCAGTGAATTCCTATATAATAAAGTTACCATACATTACTAAAAGGAGAATTCACTT